>JAFYMM010000363.1 GCA_017550055.1 Paludibacteraceae bacterium | reverse complement strand
GTAACCGCTTGCACTTGGCATTGACATTGAAATCGGAGGCTAACGTGTTGTTGCTCGACGAGCCTACGAATGATATTGACGTGAACACATTACGTGCGTTGGAAGAGGGTCTTGAAGGATTTGCTGGTTGCGCAGTAGTTATCTCGCACGACCGTTGGTTCTTGGACCGTATCTGTACACACATCTTGGCATTCGAGGGAGATTCGAAAGTGTTCTTCTTCGAGGGTACATATAGCGAATATGAAGAGAACAAACGTATGCGAATGGGAGACGAAGAACCAAAACGCATTCGTTATCGCAAACTTATGGAATAATTAACAAAAGAATATATACTTAAACTTTAATATAATACTTAAAAAAATGAGCTCAAAAGACAAAACCATTTGCAAAGATGTTACCATCCGTTTCTGCGGTGACTCAGGCGATGGTATGCAATTGACGGGAACATTGTTCTCAAACTTATCAGCAATTCTCGGTAACGAAATTGCTACATTCCCTGATTATCCAGCAGATATGCGTGCTCCACAAGGCACAGTAGGCGGTGTATCGGGCTTCCAAGTTCACGTTGGTTCAGGCATTCACACTCCTGGTGATGAAGCTGATGTACTTGTAGCGATGAACTGTGCAGCGTTGAAAGTAAACCATAAAATCTTGAAAAAATGTGGTGTACTTATCTTCGACACAGACTCGTTCGACGAAAAGAACATGGAAAAAGCAGGTTACAAAACTGACAATCCATTCACAGAATTGGGTATTTCAGAAACAATCCAACTCGTTCCTGTTGCACTTACATCATTGACTCAAAAAAGTTTGGAAGACTTTGGCATGGACAACAAAGCAGTGATTCGCTGCAAAAACATGTTCGCTCTTGGTCTTATCTGCTGGTTGTTCAACCGTCCATTGGAACAAGCAATTCACTTCCTCGGTGGCAAATTCGGCAAAAAACCAGACTTGTTGAAAGCTAACACTAAAGTGTTGACTGACGGATATAACTATGGTAACAACCTCCACCTTAATATATCTACATTCGAAGTAAACCGTGCAGAAAACCTTCCAAAAGGTCGCTACACTATCATTGCTGGTAACAAAGCAACTGCACTCGGTCTTATCGCTGCAGCTAAAAAATCAGGCAAAGAGTTGTTCTTGGGTAGCTACCCTATCACTCCTGCAACTGACATCATGCACGAATTGACAGCTCGCAAAGATATGGGCGTGAAAGTGGTACAATGCGAAGACGAAATCGCAGGTGTATGTACTACTCTCGGTGCTGCATTCGCTGGCGACTTGGCAGTAACAAGCACATCAGGTCCTGGTCTTTCATTGAAATCAGAGGCTATCGGTCTTGGCGTAATGGCAGAGTTGCCAATCGTTGTAATCGACGTTATGCGTGGTGGTCCATCAACAGGTCTTCCTACAAAAACAGAACAAACTGACCTTTTGCAAGCAATCTATGGCCGTAACGGTGAATGTCCTTGCATCGTAATCGCAGCAAGTTCGTCAGACAACTGCTTCGACTATGCATTTGAGGCTTGCCGTTTGGCATTGGAAAACAACACTCCTGTTGTACTCCTCACAGATGCTTATCTTGGCAATGGTTCTGCATTGTGGCGTTTGCCAAAATTGGCTGAATTGCCAGAAATTCACCCACACGTAGCAACAGAAGCACACAAAGAAGGATATAGCGCAGTATGTCGCGACGCTGAAACAAAAGTACGTCACTTGGCATTCCCAGGTATGGAAGGTTTCACTCACCGCAACTGTGGTCTCGAACGCGATGCTAACAAAGCAAACATCTCTACTGACGGTGCTAACCACGCTAAGATGGTTGAAACTCGTGCTGCAAAAGTAGCTCAAGTTGCAAATCAAATCCCAGAACTCAAAGTAGAAGGTAACGCAGATGCAGATATGCTCGTTATCGGTTGGGGTTCTACATACGGTCACTTGTTAAGTGCTGTAAACACAATGAACGAAGAAGGACATGCCTGCGCATTGGCTCACTTCAACTACATCAGCCCACTTCCTAAAAATACAGAAGAAGTTATCCGTAAATACAAGAAAGTGGTTGTATGCGAGTTGAACTCTGGTCAATTTGCAACATATCTCCGTTCACAAGTTCCAGGCGAATATCTCCAATACAACAAAATTGAAGGTCAACCTTTCAATGTTGGTCAAATCGTTGAATTTCTTAAAACAATCTAAAAAAGTATAGAGTTTAGAGTTTAGAGTATAGAGTCCAGATTACAAATATCACTTAACACTATACACTCAACGCTATACACTAATCACTATACACTTAACACTTAACAATTCGGAAATTATGTTTACAGCAAAAGATTATAAAAGTGATCAACAAGTACGCTGGTGTCCTGGATGTGGCGACCACGCAGTACTTAACTCTCTACATAAAGCAATGGCAGAAGTAGGAGTGCCACCACACGAAATCGCTGTTATTTCAGGTATCGGTTGCTCTTCTCGTTTGCCACACTATATGAGCACATACGGCTTCAATACTATCCACGGTCGTGGTGCAGCTATCGCTTCTGGTGTGAAAATCGCACACCCAGAATTGACAGTATGGCAAGTATCAGGTGACGGTGACTGTTTGGCTATCGGTGGTAACCACTTCATCCACGCATGTCGTCGTAACGTGAATATCAACATGTTGATTGTAAACAACCGCATCTATGGTTTGACAAAAGGACAATACTCACCTACTTCACCAAAAGGTTTCGTATCTAAATCATCACCTTTCGGCACAGTAGAACGTCCTTTCCGTCCAGCTGAATTGGTTATGGGTGCTCGTGGTACATTCTTCGCTCGTACACTCGATGTTGACGGTCCTACTTCAGTTATGGTAATGAAAGCAGCAGCAGAGCACAAAGGCTATGCAGTATGCGAATGTTTGTGTAACTGCGTTATCTTCAACCATGGCGCACACAACTGGATTGCAACTAAAGAAG
>JAFYMM010000362.1 GCA_017550055.1 Paludibacteraceae bacterium | reverse complement strand
CTTAATCGCTTGCAACCTATCGATGAAGACATTGCAGCCGATATGTTCGAGCTTCTCTCCACACGTCTTACTTCTGCTGGCTATGAGCAATACGAAATCTCAAACTATGCTAAGCAAGATTTCCATTCTCGCCACAATTCAGGCTATTGGCATGGCATGCGCTATCTCGGTCTCGGACCAAGCGCTCACTCCTTCGATGGCGAAAAACGCTGGTCCAACATTGCCCATACAATTAAATATAATGCACAATTCCAAAGTAGGGACACGGCGTGTCGTGTCCTAACGAGCGAAGCAAGTCAAAAAAATAATTCTCAACTCTCAATTCAAGTCGAAGACTTGACCCCCGACGAACGCTTCAATGAATTAGTCTTTACTGCCTTACGCACAAAAATAGGGGTTGACCTACAAGACCTTCGCCTTCGCTTTGGAGATACTCGTTGCAATCAACTCTTACGTCAAGCTCAAAAATATATTGATGCAGGCAATATGCAAATCATCAATAACCGACTAAGCCTCACCCATAGTGGAATCTACATTTCCGATTCCATCATCTCCGATTTCATGATTGTATAAAACGCAAAGCATAAAAATTTCTGCTATCTATGAGATTTGTGGAAGAAAAAAATAAATTAGAGGAGAAAATATTCGTGAATATTTGTGTGATTTGTGGGAGATAAAACAAATCCGGTAGGCACGCGAAGCGTAAATCCGTGAAATCCGTGAGAGACAAAAAATCTGTGAGAAAAAATAAATCCGGTAGGTTGTCATTTTTTCGCTGAGATACGCGATAGCGTAGCAAAGCATATGTAGAATAAGAATAATTTGTTCTTATGTCATTCTGTCTAAAATAATAACAATAAAGACACAATAAAAATAATCTAAGAAACATTTTGCAGAATCAAAAAAATATTGTAACTTTGCATCCGCTTTTCACGCATAGTCGTGTGATGGGAAATTTCAGCCCTGTGAAGCAGCTAAAATTTTGAGTAACACATTTTTAAAACAAAAACAAACAGAATGAAAACATTTGAATTGAAAGGTACAGTTCGTACTGACCTTGGCAAAAAAGCAACAAAAGCAATTCGTGCAAACGGTAGCATCCCTTGCGAACTTTATGGTGTAGGTGAAAACATTCACTTCTCATCTACTATGGCAGATCTTCGTAAATTGATCTACACTCCAGAAATCTTCGTTGTAGCTCTTAACATCGATGGTAAAGAAGTAAAAGCTGTTATGCGTGAAATCCAATTCCACCCAGTATCAGACCAAGTTCTTCACATCGACTTCTATCAAGTAACTGAAGAAAAACCAGTTGTTATGGAAGTGCCTGTTAAACTTGAAGGTCTTGCAGCTGGTGTACGTGCCGGTGGTAAATTGGCTCTCGAAATGCGTAAACTTCGCGTTAAAGCTCTTTACTCTAACATCCCAGAAATCCTTACTATCAACGTTGAGTCTCTCGAACTTGGTAAAACTATCCAAGTACGTGCTCTCGAATTCGAAAACCTCGAAATCCTTAACGCTGCTAACGCAGTAGTATGTGCTGTTAAATTGACTCGTGCTGCTCGTGGTGCTCAAGCAAAAGGCGGTAAATAATAATCTATGAAATATTTGATTGTCGGGTTAGGCAATATCGGTAGCGAATATGCTCATACTCGTCATAATATAGGATTCGACACATTGGACGCTTTTGCTGAAGCGTCCAATGTTGTTTTTGAGGATAAGCGTTATGGTGCTGTCGCTACTGCAAAGGTCAAGGGTCACCAACTTATCCTACTTAAACCATCGACATATATGAACCTTTCGGGCAATGCTGTGCGCTATTGGATGCAACAAGAAAACATCCCTTTGGAGCAAGTGCTTGTTATTGTCGATGATTTGGCTCTTCCTTTCGGCTCTTTGCGCTTGAAAGGCAAGGGTAGTGATGCTGGGCATAATGGTTTGAAAAACATACAAGAACTTGTTGGCACTCAAAATTATGCACGTCTCCGTTTTGGTATTGGCAACGATTTCCATCCTGGCGGACAAGTTGATTATGTTCTTGGTCGATTTTCTCCCGAGCAAGAAGCCGAAAAGGGTAAACGCATTGCCGTAGCATGCGATATAATCAAAAGCTTCTGTCTCGCTGGTCTCAACATCACAATGAACCAATACAACAATAAATAATTGAGATACATAGTAGTGTTTCTAATTATGAATTATGAATTGTGAATTATGTATTGAATATGTCTGAAGTCCGAATAGATAAATGGTTGTGGGCTATGCGTTTGTTCAAAACGCGCTCTATTGCTGCCGAAGCGTGCAAAAAGGGGCATGTTATGATTGATGGTATGCCTATGAAGCCCTCTCGAATGATTAAGGTAGGTGATGTCATACAAGTGCGTCGTCAACCTGTTATTTTCTCATTCAAGGTGCTGGCTCTTTCTCAAAATCGTCTTGGTGCCAAACTTGTGCCTGAATATATGCAACAAGTCACTACGCCCGACCAACTCGAACTATGGGAAATGCTTAAACTCGATAAGGCTAACAACCGCGCAAAAGGTCTTGGTCGTCCAACCAAAAAAGATCGCCGCGACCTCGACGACTTTTTCGACGAAACTCCATACTTCCTCGACGAAGACGACTTCGATTTTGAAAACTTTGAATAAAATATGTGAGGCAAGACTCTCTTGTTATCTTGTCTTCATCTCTAAAGAATAAATCCGGATGGTTTGTCATTCATTTGCTACAATATGCCGCAGGCATAGCAAAGCTTATGTAAAAAGAGAAAAATATGTTCTTGTGTCATTCTATCTAAAAAAATAAATAAAAATGGAAAATAAAGATAAAAATCAATTGAAAATCGAGCTTACTCCAGAAGTAGCCGAAGGTATCTATTCTAACTTGGCGATTATTTCTCATTCGTCAAGCGAATTTGTTCTTGACTTTGTGCGCATTATGCCAGGTGCACCTAAAGCAAACGTAAAATCTCGTATTATTCTCACTCCTGAGCATGCAAAACGTCTTTTGTTCGCTTTGCAAGACAATGTGTCAAGATACGAAAATCAATTTGGTAAAATCAAAACTGATAATGGCTCAAACAATGGTGGCACTTATATTCCTCCAATGTTTGGCGGTGGCGAAGCCTAATTTAGTGAGTAGTTAGTAGTGAATAGTTCGTAGTGAAAAATAATCATTATTTTTTTATTCGTTAATAACTAATCACTATTAATTAATCATTTATATGAAGTTCATTAGAAGACAAATACAACAATGTGCATCGTTACAAGGGGCTAAACGCTTACTTGTGGCGGTCAGTGGAGGTCCTGACTCGGTGGTATTGCTTGACGCATTGCATCGAGAAGGATTTTCTGTTGTTATAGCGCATTGCAATTTCCACCTTCGAGGCGAAGCTTCTAATGAAGATGCAGAGTTTGTAAAATCTCTTGCTACTAAATATCAAGTCCCTTATTGTCAGATAGATTTTGATACTGAAAAGGTTGCAGAAGAGCGTAAAGTTTCTATCGAAATGGCGGCTCGAGACTTGCGTTATGAGTGGTTTGAGCAGATGGCTGATGAGCATGAGTGTGATTTGATAGCCGTAGCTCATAATGCCGATGACACTGTCGAAACTTTTTTTCTTAATCTGACTCGTGGTTCAGGTTTGCAAGGACTATCTGGTATGGCTCAGTTGCGGGGCAGAATTGTTCGCCCATTGCTTAAGGTATCGCGCAAGCTGATAATGGAGTATATATCTGAGTATAATTTGCAATACAGAATTGATGCTACTAATTTGGAGACAATCTATACACGCAATAAAATACGCCACAAACTTATTCCTCAGTTTGAAGAGATAAACCCTTCATTTCTTGATACAATGGCTAATAATATGCGATTTATTGCATCTGCTCAGAGTATTGTCGAGGCTTATGCCGTTGAGGCGTATAAAAATGTCGTTAAGCATGAGAATGAGCGTGTTATATTTGATTTGAAGGAGTTGAAAAAATATCAAGGCATTGATACTTTGTTGTTTATTTGGTTAGCTCCTTATGGTTTTTCCTCTGACGTGGTAATGCAGTTGTATCACAGTATTTTCGATAATCTTTCAGGTAAGCAATTTTTCTCTGCTACTCATCGTATTATTGTTGAAAGAGAGACTTTAGAGTTAGGAGTTAGAAGTGAGGAGTTAGGAGTTAGAAGTGAGGAGTTTGTTATATCTCAAGTTGATGCTCTTCTCGAAATACCAATTCGTTTAGAAATAAACGAAGTTGATATTGCCGATTTCGAACTTATTAAGTCAGCCAACGTGGCCTGTGTTGATGCAGATAAATTGCAATATCCATTGTGTTTGCGTCATTGGCAACAAGGCGATTGGTTTATTCCATTCGGAATGAAAGGTCGCAAAAAGTTAAGCGATTTTTTTGTAGATAAGAAATTCTCTACTAACGAAAAAGAGCAACTTTGGTTGCTTACATCAGGCGAAGATATTGTTTGGGTCGTAGGTCATCGTGTTGACGCTCGTTATGCTGTTACTGCGAAGACAAAAAAAATAAAAATATTCACAATATAATCAATTGATAATTTCTATAATCTGTTGGAGATAAATTTAATACGCATAGCGTAGAATCCGTGGAATCAGTAGCGCGATTTCGACTTAGTCGAGAGCGCATCTAAAATAAGGATAAAAATTATCTTTGTGAATTCTGTGCATTCCGTGAGAAATAAATAACTCTAGATGCTAAAAATCTAAATAATCTGTGTCATCTGTGGGAGGTGAAAAATACGAGAGAATAAAAAATGAGCATATCTATCAATCATCCTCAACTAGGATTGGTTCAATTACGCACCCGTTCCAATGTGCGTCGCCAAATTATCAAGGTCACCCAAAACCTTGTGATTATCACTGTGCCTCCAGGATTTGAAGATAGCGTATTTCCTCTCTCTCAAGATACTATCGAAAAGATACTACAGTTGCGAGGCAAGGTAGTTGCTCGCAGTGGAGATGGTCGATTCAAACTTGACGAGCCAATTGAAACACTTACTTTTACTGTCAAGATAGGCTATCAAACCAATCCCCGTTTGCGTATATATTCGGCTCGTCTCGAGGATGGTATATTGCAAATATCTATGCCAGTTGGTATTGATATTGAGGATAGTACTGCCCAGAAAGCTATTCAGCGAATAGTATTAAAATTTTTGCGACAAGAGGCAGAACGAGTATTGCCCGAGAAGATGGAGTATTGGTCTAAGCAATGTCAAATGCCTTATAAATCTTTGAAAATCGACACAGCTAAGTCTCGTTGGGGATGTTGCTCCTCAAGCAAAGATATCAAGCTCAGTTGTTATCTTTTGCTTTTGCCCGAACGATTGATAGATTATGTCATAGTCCACGAACTCTGTCATACTCGCGAAATGAATCATGGACCACGATTCAAAGCTCTATTACATAGTTTCTTTTCCGACTACGTCGCCATCGAACTCGCCAAACCCAAATGGGACCGCAAAGTTTCATGGTTAAAAAGATAATAGAAGTAAGATAAAATATTATAATAATTCTAAGACTGGCTATCATTAGATAGTCAGTTTTTTTATGTTAAAAATTTTGCATAATCAAAAATAATCATTACCTTTGCAGTGCTAATTCCACGCTGGGGCAGTCTGCTCTATGTGAGTGGTGGGATTGGCAGACATATTATTTATAGGCGTTTATCGACGCTTTGTTCTGATGAACTGAAATGTCGCAAGTTTCTAATGAAATCAAGAACATAGCAACGTTAGATGTCCTACGGGTGTATTATATTAATACCTTGTAGAGGTGCAATGTATGTTGTATCTCTGTTTTGGGTATAATAATATATCAGCGTGGGCTTCG
>JAFYMM010000361.1 GCA_017550055.1 Paludibacteraceae bacterium | reverse complement strand
TGATTGGCTACAACATCGGACTCCTCGACGAAAACATCCTCAATGGCACTATCGTCATGATACTCGTCACTTGCACTATCTCATCTGTAGCCACCGAACGCGCTGCCCGCAAAATCGCCATCGAAGAAACTCAACAAGACGAACAACGCCAAAAACTTGGCACCGAGCGCATACTCATCCCTATATCAAATCCTCAGACTATGCCTCAGTTGCTCGACATCAGCAATCTCATCAAACCTCGCAACAACAAAACCCTATACGCACTGAAAATCAATAGCGACCCCGAAGACACCTCTGGGGCTAAACTCTTAGAAAGTGCCGCAAAACTCGCTTCTGCCACCGACAACAAGTTAATCCAAATCATGAAATGCGATTTGAACATTCCAAATTGCATCATCGACACTGTGCAAACCAACAAAATCACCGACCTCATCGTCGGCATTCACCACAAAGCCAACATCGTCGACACATTCCTCGGTAGCACAATCACTTCACTAATCAACGGCACATCAAACCAAAATCTTATAATCTACGGTCCTAAAAAGCCTATCAATGCCGTAAAACGCCTTGTCGTTGCCGTGCCTCAAATGGCTGAACTCGAAATCGGGTTCGACCTTTGGTTCGACCGCATCAAAAACATATCTTCTCAACTCAGCATACCTATCGTGTTCTATGCCAACAAAGCAACTACCGCCGCTCTCAAAAAGCAACACGAAATCCATAGCTCTCTCAACATCTCATTCCGCGAATTAGCCTCATGGGAAGATTTTCTCATAATCTCAAAGGATATCAAACACAACGACACCCTAATTGTCATCACTGCCCGCAAGGCCACAGTTTCTTACAACAATCTATTCGAAAAAATACCGTATTATCTCAATAAATATTTCGCCGAAAACAACTTCTTGTTGATATACCCACGCCAAACTGCAGCCGACGGAACAGACAACGACAGATACAACCCACTCAAAATCTCATAACCCACACATTCCTTACCATCAAGCAAGGTGCATCGTATGATAACCATACCTTCAAGCAACCTGCAAGCAAGAAAACAGTCACAAACACTATATGATTACACGCAGAAAATCCAAAGAAATCCAAGTTGGCAACCTACGAATCGGTGGCAACAACCCCATTCGCATACAAACCATGGCCAACACCGACACTAACGACATAGAAGCCTCTGTAGCGCAAGCCAAACGCTGTCTCCAAGCTGGCACCGAACTCCTCCGCTACACTACCCAAGGCACCAAAGAAGCCGAAAATCTCGGTAAAATCAAAAACGCTCTCCGTGCCGAAGGCATCGACCTCCCTCTCGTTGCCGACATCCATTTCAATGCCAACGTAGCCGAAGTTGCGGCCCAATTAGTCGAAAAAGTCCGCATCAATCCCGGCAATTTCGTCACTGGCAAACAAGGCGACTACACCGACGAAGAGTGGGACGACGAACTTCGTCGCATCCGCGAGAAACTCCACACCCTTCTCTCTCTCTGCAAAGACAAAGGCACTACCATCCGCATCGGAGTCAACCACGGCTCTCTCTCGCCTCGCATCATGAGTCGCTATGGCAACACCCCCCTCGGTCTTGCCACCTCGTGCATGGAGTTCATCGACCTCTGCGAGCAAGAAGGCTTCACCAACCTAATCCTCTCTGTCAAAGCATCCAACACTCGCGTAATGATATATGCAGTGCGCCTACTCGTACAGATGATGGATGCCAAAGGCAAAAACTATCCGCTCCACCTCGGCGTAACCGAAGCTGGTAGCGACGACGAAGGTCGCATCAAATCGGCAATCGGCATCGGCACTCTCCTCCACGATGGCATTGGCGACACCATCCGTGTGTCACTATCCGAAGCCCCAGAAGCAGAAATCCCCGTAGCTCGCAAACTCGTCGACTACATCGAACAACAACGCATTCATTCCTCATCCCTCATTCCTCATTCCTCATTAAAAACCGAGTACTCAAGAAGAAAAACCGCCCCTATCAACAACATAGGAGGCAACAATCCCGTCATCGTAGTTGCCGACACCAAGCTCAACAC
>JAFYMM010000047.1 GCA_017550055.1 Paludibacteraceae bacterium | reverse complement strand
GGCTCACCCTGACGTATTTAACGTATTGTTGCAAGTGCTCGACGATGGCCGTTTGACTGATAACAAAGGTCGTGTGGTGAATTTCAAAAACACTATCATTATCATGACTTCGAATCTTGGGTCGCAACTTATTCGTGAAAATTGCGAGGCTCTTACCGATACCAATCGTGAAGAAGTGTTGAATAGCACTAAAAATGAGGTGTTTGAATTGTTGAAACAGACGATTCGCCCTGAGTTTTTGAATCGTATCGACGAACTCATAATGTTCACCCCATTGCAACAATCAGAAATTCGTGATATCGTCGAGTTGCAAATCAAGCATGTGCAAAAACTCCTCGAACGCAATGGAGTGCAACTCGAGGTTACATCCGAGGCTATTGATTTGTTCGCTCGCGAGGGTTATGACCCGCAATTCGGTGCTCGACCTGTGAAGAGGGTATTGCAGCGAATGTTGCTCAACGAACTATCAAAACAACTGCTTTCTGGCACAATCGATAGGGAAAAAATAGTGGTGATTGATGCAAAAAATGGCGATATAACCTTTGAAAATAGATAAAAAAAAGAGAGGTTAGCTCAATGGGCTAACCTCTTATTATTTATTCGTTTGAGTCGTTGTTGTCGTCGTCATCTTCTATCTCGAAAGCAGATAATTGGCGGTGGAAAACTTCGTCGAGCGACATCAAGAAAGTCTCTGCGCTAACGATGCCTGGTATCGAGCTAATCTTGTTGAGTGTTATATCAAGCAAGTGGCGGTTGTCGCGTGCATATACTTTAACGAAAATAGCATATTTGCCAGTAGTGTAGTGGCATTCTACGATTTCAGGTATATCGCGAAGTCTGTTTATAATTCCGTCCAATTGGCTCAAATCTTTCACATAAATTCCGATATATGCGCAAGTTTGGAAGCCGACTTTGTAGGTGTTAATAACAAATTCAGAGCCTTTAACCACTCCTTCATTTGCCAATTTTTGTACACGTTGATGAATTGCTGCGCCCGAAACGTTGCATTCTCGTGCAACTTCCAAGAATGGAATACGTGCGTTTTGCGAAATAAGTCTCAGAATTTTCTTGTCTAAGGTGTCGATTGAGTGTTTCATAAACAATTATGGGTTTAGGTGTTAGGTAGGTAATAAACAGAGTATAAAATATACAATTTGTAGTTAATACACCCCATTTAACTTATAGGTTTATATCAACCACTAATTTTTTCGCAAAGATAATTATTTTAATTTATAATACATAACTTAGAATTCATAATTTTTGTTAAAATATTTTTTTAATTTAAATGCTCGCATTTGAGTTTTTTTTCGTACATTTGCAAATTGAATGTTCAAAAAAACGACTTTATAATTATGGGAGTAACAAAGCATATTAAAAAGTTATTTAAATCTTCTACCAATGCTAAGGATAAAATCCTAGTAACAGGAGGTTTAGGCTACATTGGCTCGCATACTGTTGTGGAACTTATCGAGGCTGGATATGAAATTTGTATTGTAGATAATCTGTCGAATTCCAATATAGATGTACTCAAAGGTATTGAAAAAATCACAGGTGTTAAGCCTATTTACGAGAATATCGATTGTACAGACTACGTCGCAATGAATAAATTTCTTGCCAAAAACGAGGGAATTCGTGCCGTTATTCATTTCGCTGCATCTAAAGCCGTGGGCGAGTCGGTCGAAAAACCATTGATGTATTACCGAAACAACGTAGTTTCGCTCATCAATATTCTCGAACTTATGCCAATCCACAAAATCGAAGGCATAGTTTTCTCTTCTTCATGCACCGTATATGGCCAGCCTGAGGTATTGCCCGTAACAGAATCCGCTCCATTACAAAAAGCACTTTCTCCTTACGGCAATACAAAACAAATATGTGAAGACATCGTCCGTGACACCGTAGCGGCAAATCCTTCTGTAAAGAGTATTCTTTTGCGCTATTTCAACCCTATTGGCGCGCACCCATCAGCGTTGATTGGCGAATTGCCTAATGGAGTACCCAACAACCTCTTGCCTTTCATTGCGCAAACAGCCGCAGGTGTTCGAAAAAAACTCAAAGTATTCGGCAATGACTATAATACCCCTGATGGCTCTTGTATTCGCGACTATATAAATGTAGTAGATTTAGCAAAAGCGCATATTGCCGCCATGCGTCGTATCTTGGGAGGCGAAGTAGAAGCAGTCGAAACCTACAACGTAGGCACAGGTCGTGGACTCTCTGTTCTCGAAATACTCAATGCTTTCGAAACAGTAAATGACGTGAAAGTACCTCACGAAATCGTAGGTCGTCGCGCTGGCGATATCGAGCAAGTATGGGCAGACCCCACCTACGCCAACAAAATGCTTAAATGGAAAGCCGAGGAAACCCTCGAAGACACCGTTCGCTCAATCTGGAAGTGGCAACTACATCTTGCCGAACAAGAAGAAGATAAAGAAACAACAAAAGGCAGTAAAATGCTAAGCGGAAGTTAATCACTTGAAATCCAAATAAACATCACCCCTGAATTTCACGTTCAGGGGTGTTTTTTTTAATGCAAATTTAATACAACAAAACGCCGCATGGCATCTGTGTCATCCGTAGAGCGATTTTGACATAGTCAAAGAGCGAATCGAATAATAACGGAAGATAAATATCTGAGGAATCTGTGTAATCTGTGGGAAATAAACAAAATTTTCCGTGCATTCCGTGAGAGAAAAACATAATCTCGTGCGAAAAAAATCCGTGAGAAACAAAATCCCATATTTCCCCTATACCAGTAGCATACCTCATCATAGGATAACCATACCCTCAAGCAACCTGCAAGCAAGAAAACCGCCAACATTTTCTCTCTCCCAAGCCTATCAAAGCCCCCAAAATATTCAATGCGAAAAATCGCACCAACACAAAAACACACCAATCCAAATAATCCTATATTTCAGCCAAAACTACCCCTATAAATCAGAAAAAACACCAAAACAGCATTAACAAAACCATGCCTAAAACCACCTTTTTGTCTCGAAAACATAAACCCCACTTCAAGCTCTCAACCTATTATTTTATTGTTTATTAAAACGTTATGCTATATAATGTATAAAAAACGAAAAAAAACTTTTTTTTGTTGTCTATTTGCCAAAATATGTGTAACTTTGCATATTGTGTGTAATATTGTATTATGCACATAAAGTACATACACATTTCGACCACATTATTTATAATTAACTATAATTTATTAAATCTTAAACAACAAGTGAGATTATGTTAAAGAAAATCTATGGCTTGGCACTAATGCTTGTGATGTTGCTCGTTTCTGCAACAGCTTTAGCTCAAAGTGTAACAGTTACAGGTAATGTAACAGATCAAACTAGTGAAGTTGTTATCGGTGCAAGTATTCTTGAAAAAGGTACAAGCAATGGTACAATCACCGACTTCGATGGTAATTTTTCCATCTCAGTTGACGCCAATGCTACTTTGGTAATCAGTTATGTAGGTTATCAAACTCAAGAAGTAGCTGTCAAAGGCAAAAATGTAGTTAACGTAGTTATGGCTGACGACACTCAACTCCTTCAAGAAGTTGTAGCCGTTGGTTATGGTACTCAAACTAAAAAAGAAATCACAGGTTCTGTATCTTCGGTGAAAGCTGAATCTTTCAACCAAGGTGTATCAGCTAACCCTATGGGTCTTATCCAAGGTAAAGTGGCTGGTTTGACTATCATCAAAAATGGTGGTGACGACCCTGCTCAAAACTCTTATAACGTTCAACTCCGTGGTGTCGGTTCTTTGAGCGGTTCTGCTTCTCCTCTTTATGTAATCGACGGTGTGCCTGGTGGCGACCTCTCTTCTGTTCTTCCAAGCGACATCGAGTCTATCGACGTTTTGAAAGACGGTTCTGCTGCTGCTATCTATGGTACTCGTGCCAATGCCGGTGTCATCTTGATTACTACTCGTCGTGGTTCAAAAGATGGTAAATTCCACGCTGAATACAACGGTACAGTTTCAACAGGTGTTATCGCTAATGCTCCTCGCGTACTTACTGCTGACGAATACCGCGAAAAAATGGTAAATGGCGGTTTCGGTGGTATCGACTACGGTGCAAATACTAACTGGTTGAAAGAAATCACTCGTACTCCAATCAGCCACACTCACAACGTGTCTGTTTCTGGTGGTACTGAAAACTTCAATTTCCGTGCTTCTGCTGGCTATCGTGGCTTGCAAGGTGTTGCTTTGAATTCTGATTACGAAGAACTTAACGCTCGTTTTGCTGCTAACCAAAAAGCGTTGAACAAACGTCTCGAATTGGCTTACGATTTCTCTTATACTTCATCTGACAAAGGTTGGGCTAACTACGACAACTTCAACCAAGCTGTTCGTTCAAACCCTACTATGCCAGTTCGTTCTGACAAAGAAGACTTTATCAAATATGGTGGCTATTTCGAGTCTGACAACTTCTACACTCGTAACCCAGTTTCTGATATCATGCAAACTACCAACGACCAAAAAGACCAAGTGGTTATCGGTAGTGTACGTGCAACATTGAATATCATCGATGGTCTCAAATTCTCTACTTTCTATTCTATCCAAAACAATACAAGCTGGAATGGTAAATACCAAAACAGCACTCTTCGTGATGTTTACGGTAAAGGTGGTTCTGCTTCTCAATCTTATAGCGGTTACACTCAACAAGTTGTTGAAAATACTCTCCAATATGTTGCTCAATGGGATGCGCACGCTTTCCAAGCTATGATTGGTCAAGGTTATCAAACTGAAACTTTCCAAGGCTTCAATGCTTACAACACTGGTTTCCCTCTCGACAAACTTTTGTATAACAACCTCGGTCTTGGTACAGGTATCGTAGATGGTAAAGGTGCTTCTGCTTATGCAGGTCTTGGTTCTTATAAATACAAAGACAAATTGGCTTCTTTCTTTGCTCGTGTAATGTACAACTACGACCAACGCTACTTCTTGAGCGCATCTGTACGTTTCGAAGGTTCTTCTAAATTCGGTGCAAAAGCCGACCCTGTATTAGGTCAATGGGGTATCTTCCCTTCTATCTCTGGTAGCTGGAGCATCATCGACGAAGAATTTATGGAAGATGTAGAAAACCTTAACGACTTGAAAATCCGTTTGGGTTATGGTGTAACAGGTAACATGCCTGGCGACCACTACCTCTACGCTATGAAAGTTGGTGCTGGTGGCGACTATATCTTTAGCAATGGTAAATTCATCCAACCTTGGGGTCCTCAATCTAACGTAAATGAAACTATCCGTTGGGAAGAAAAACACGAATACAACTTTGGTATCGACTTCGGTGCATTTGCTAACCGCTTCTCTGGTTCGTTGGATGCTTATTTCCGTAATACTACTGACCTTCTTTATGAATACGATGTTCCAGTGCCTCCATATCCATTTGGCAAAATGTGGGATAACTATGGTATCATCCACAACTATGGTGTTGAACTTCAATTGAATGGTACTGCTATCCAAACTAAAGATTGGACTTGGGATCTTGGCTTCAACGCTGCTTGGAACCGCAACATGGTAGTTCGTATCACTGGCGACCAATATGGTGCTGAAGGTGTAGAATCTTTCGTTAACACTGGTTATATCTCTTCTGGTGATGGTGAAACTGGTAACTACACTATGCGTCTTGCTGAAGGTCAACCTATTGGTAACTTCTATGGTTACAAATACTATGGTATCGATAAAGAAGGTAACTGGGTATTCGAAACTCCTAAAGGTGGTTATACTAAAAACCCAACTGAAGCTGACAAACAAATCATTGGTAATGCTCAACCTCTCTTGACTCTTGGTTTCAACACAACTCTTCGTTACAAAGAGTTCGACCTTGCTATGAACTTCCGTGGTCAAATCGGTGGTCTTATCTTCAACGAAACACGCTATTTCTATGAAAATACTCGTGGTGTAGAAAACTGTTTGGCTTCTGCATTCGAAGGTGAAGCTGCATTTATGCTCGCTTGGAAAGATTCTGGTTCTGAAAAAGCTTCTCTTCGTCGTTTCTCTGATTTCTACCTCGAAGATGCTTCTTATTTCAAACTTAACGATTTGACAATCGGTTATACTCCTAAACTTTCAGAGAACTTCTCTAAATGGGTTAGCTATATCCGTGTTTATTTCACAGCTCAAAACTTATTTACTCTCACTGGTTACTCTGGTCACGACCCATCAAGTGTTAGTATGGCTGGTTTGACTCCAGGTTTCGACGGACGTTCTTATTATCCAACACAACGTTCTTTCAACCTCGGTTTGCAATTTAAATTCTAATTTTGGTGTTTAAAAATAATTAGATATAGAATATTATGAAACTAAATAAATTATTTATCGGAATTATGGCGGCAAGTATGTGTTTCAACACTGCTTGTACCGACCTTGAACCGGAAATTTATACTGATGTTTTGAAAGAAGATTATTTTAAAACACCAGAACAATTTTCTACTTTGATTGCCAATGCCTATTCTCAGCTTGCTGGTGAGTATGGTTATGTTTATCGTGAAGGTTATTGGAGTATGCAAGAATATACTTCTGATGAGGTAGTTGTTCCTACTCGTGGTACTGACTGGTTCGATAATGGTGTGCCTCAAGCTATGCACAAACACACTTGGGAAGAAAATACTCGTGACGTTAACAACGGTTGGTCTTTCGCTTATGGTGGTGTGGCAAAATGTAATACTGTCCTTGATAACATCAAAGAACTTCAAGGCGACGATGAGTCTCAATATAGCGATGCTGCTAAAGCAGGTGTTGCTGAAGCTAAAACTCTTCGTGCATTCTATCACCTTCTCGCTATGGACCTTTATGGTAACGTTGCTATCGACGACAACTCTGAAGAAGTTAAAAAGAATGGCGTAAAACAATCTTCTCGTAAAGAGGTATTCGAATGGATTGAAAAAGAAATTCTTGACAATCTTGATGTTATGGACAACTCTGTTCGTTATGGTTCTATGACTCGCCCTGTTGCTCGTATGATTCTCGCTAAGATGTATCTTAACGCAGAAGTTTATACTGGTACTCCAATGTGGGAAAAATGTATCGAACAATGCGACTCTATCATCAATGGTGGTTACGGCTATATGTTGAACCCTGATTACTTTACAGCATTCAAAAAAGAAAATACATCAAATATGGAAATCATTTTCCCTATCGTATTCGACCAAGTGTATGCTAAAGGTAATATGTTCCACTTGATGACTCTTCACTATAAACACCAAGATGTTTATGGATTTACTACTGCAACATGGAATGGTCCTTGTACTCTCGGTTCTTTCTATGACAAATATTCAGACAACGACTTGCGTAAAGCTCAATGGTTTGTTGGTCCTATCGAAAAAGATGGTAAAGTGTTGAAATATAGCAATGCTACATTGGAAAATGTTGATGCTATTATCACTGATACAGTTACAACAATCGAAGATGGTACTGCAGCTAATACATTCGAAGGTCCTCGTTTCGTTAAATTCGAAATCGAACCAGGAATCGAACACCATGCTAATTCTGACTTCCCAATCTATCGTTATGCCGATGTATTGTTGATGAAAGCTGAATGTTTGATGCGTCTCAATGGTGGTTCTGCTACAGGCGAAGCTCTTGCGCTTGTAAACGAAGTTCACACTCGCGCTGGTCTTACTGCTTATACAAACATCACTCTCGACGAATTGCTCGACGAACGTGGTCGCGAATTGGCTTGGGAAGGTCACCGTCGTCAAGACCTTATCCGTTTTGGTAAATTTACTACAGGTATGTGGGAATTTATGGAACCTCGTTCTACAAATCGCAACATCTTCCCAATTCCACAATGGGTGCTTGATGCAAATCCTGGAGTATATACTCAAAACAACTGGAAATAATCCCTTTTTAATTAACTTTTATAAATTTATTAATTAAACATTTTTTTTATTATGAAAAAATTAAGTTCTTTCTTGTGCGGTTTAGCCGTACTTGGTATGATGTTTACATCATGTGACGGTGGTCAAGGAGGTAAAACACCTATTGAAAACATTGTAGAAGATGGTTTCTATGTAGTTGGTGAAGCTTCTGCTTTTGCTTCTCTCGAAGCTGAAGGTTCTGCTGCTGCTATCATGGCTCCAGGTACTAACGAAAATGCTTCTAACGCTGCTCGCGAAGGTATGTACGAAAAATACATCGCTCTCGAAGGTGGCAAACCATTCCAATTGGTATTGAAAGAAGGTGACGTAGAAACAGTTTATGGTGCTGAATTGGCAGAAGTTGCTTTGTCTGGCAACGATCAACCTACAATCACTGTTCAACGTGGTAAAATGGTAGAAAACACTACAATGCAAGTTCCTGCTGATGGTCTTTACCACATCGTTCTTGACTTGAACTTGGACGGTTCTTTGGAAGACAAACTTATCCTCGTTGCTCCTGTTGAATGGGGTGTTCGTGGTGGTATGAACGGTTGGGGCTTCACTGCTGGTACTCGTTCTGAATTCAACAAAACTACTATGACTTACACTTGGGAAGGTCAAGCTTTGGCTGCTCACGGCGAATTCAAATTTGCTTACGGTGCAGGTTGGAAAATCGAATTGAACGCTCTTGCTGATGCTACTGATGCTAACGACGAACGTTATATCAAAGCTAACACTAACCTTGGTGCTAACTGCCTCCCTGGTGGCGAAAACATCAAAGTTGCTGACGCTGGTACTTACACTATCACTTTGACTTACACTCTTGCTCAAGGTGCTATCGCTAATAGCTACAAATTCGAAACTACTTTGACTGCTAAAGACGAAACTCCTACAGAAATGTATATGATTGGTCAAGATTTCGGTGCATGGACTTGGGATAACCCAGGTGTTGTTGCTTTGACTCCTGTAAATGGTAAATCTGGCGAATTCTGGACAATCAAATATTTCACAGCTGCTAATGGCTTCAAATTCTGTCCTAAAAAAGAATGGAATGGCGACTTTACTAGTCTTGGTGAAGATGCAGGTTTCACTGTAGCTGATGGTAACTGCTTCGTTGCAGAAGATGGTCTTTACATGGTTTATGTAAACCTTGCTGACAACAAACTTACTATCGAACCTGCTGCTGTTTATGGTATCGGTGACTGCTTCGGTGGTTGGGATGCTAAAATGGAAGCTGCTAAATTTGCTACAAGCGAAGATGGTAAAGCTCTTACTATGACAGTTCCTGCTGCTGGTAACCTC
>JAFYMM010000360.1 GCA_017550055.1 Paludibacteraceae bacterium | reverse complement strand
CTTCTCGTCGCAAGATGCTCGAGAAACTCAATGTGGAAGAGATTCAACCCTCAACACGCAAGTATCCTGCAATCATCTTCACACCAGAACGCGAACCAGGCAATATGGTGCTTGAAATCAGCGGTCTTGGCAAACGTGCCGAAGATGGCTCGGTGCTCTTCAACAACGTATCATTCAACGTAGAGAAAGACGACAAAATTGCCTTCTACTCACGCGATGCACGTGCCATGACAGCCTTCTTCGAAATTATCATGGGCAACGACCGCGACTATGCAGGTAAATTCAATTGGGGTATCACTATTACCAACGCCTATCTCCCACTCGACAACACACGTTTCTTCAACAACGAGCACACACTCGTTGATTGGCTTGGACAATACTCAGCCGACACCACCGAGGTGTTCATCCGTGGCTATCTTGGCAAAATGCTCTTCTCGGGCGAAGAAATCTACAAACGTGCCAACGTGCTATCAGGTGGCGAAAAAATGCGCTGTATGATTGCTCGCATGATGCTACGCAATGCCAATGTGATGGTGCTCGACTCGCCTGTCAACCACCTCGACCTCGAATCTATCCAAGCCTTCAACAATACACTCAAAACATTCAAAGGCAACATCTTACTTTCTTCTCACGACCGTGAATTCGTATCTACAGTCTGCAACCGTATCATCGAACTCACACCAAACGGCATCATCGACAAATATATGGACTTCGACGAATACCTAACTTCTGACGAAATCCATGCCATCCGTGAGAAAATGTATGAATAATCCCTCAACATAACGCCATGAAAGAGCTAAAATGTCCTAAATGCGGTAATATCTTCTCGGTTGACGAAGCCGATTATGCATCTATTCTCAGCCAAGTCAAAACACAAGAATTTGAAGCTGAAATAAAAATGCGTTTGGAGGAAATCCAAAAGCAAAATAATGCACAACAAGAAGCCGCTACTTTGAAAATTTCGAGAGAATTCGAAAACCAACTGAATGACAAAAAGATTGAATTATCACAAAAAGAGAGTGAAATTGCAAAATTGCAATCTCAAATCTCTGCGTTCAATCAAGCCAAAATGTTGGAAATCGAAACCGAACGATTGAAGTCGGAACAAGAAATAGCTCGACTAAAGGCCGTTATTGAACAAAACGACACAAAAATACAAGTTGCCGTTCTTGAGGAACAAAACAAGGCTAAAAACCAAATTCAAGACAAAGAAAAAGCTCTTGTTGAACTACGCAGTCAGATTGAATTAAGTCAAAAAGAGGCAACCATTCGCGAAACGAATATAAAAGAAAACTACGAGCGACAACTGAAAGAAAAACAAGAACTCGTTGACTACTACAAAGAGCTGAAAACCAAATTATCTACCAAAATGATAGGCGAATCGCTCGAAGCTCATTGTAGCAATGAATTCAACCGAGTGCGCACAACAATGTATCCAAATGCCTATTTCGAGAAAGATAATGACGCAAGCGGTGGTAGCAAAGGCGATTTTATTTTCCGTGATTCTATCGATGGCGTAGAATATATCTCAATTATGTTTGAGATGAAAAACGAAATGGACACTACGGCGACAAAACACAAAAACGAAGATTTTTTTGCGAAACTCGACAAAGACCGCAACGAAAAGAAATGTGAATATGCCGTGTTGGTATCATTATTAGAACCTGATAATGATTTCTACAACGAAGGTATCGTCGATGTTTCATACCGCTACCCTAAAATGTTTGTTGTTCGCCCTCAATTCTTTATGCCTATTATAGCGTTGCTTTCGCAAGCATCAAAAAAGAGCGTTGAGTATAAAAAAGAGTTGATTTTGGCTCGCCAACAATCTATTGATGTTACCAATTTCGAAAATAAATTAAATGATTTTCGTGAAAAATTCGGTAATCACTACTCTCGTGCTTGCGACAAATTCAATAAGGCCATTGAAGAAATTGACAAAACCATAAAATCGCTCGAAAAAATGAAAGCCGATTTGTTAAGTTCTGAAAATTATTTGCGTTTAGCCAATAATGACACTGAGGAACTTACGATTAAACGACTAACTCGTGGCAATCCTACAATGAAACAAAAATTCGATGAAGCAAGAGAGATTAAATAATCTGTAACAACTCGTGCAACACCACACAAATTTTTATATAAAAGCAAACTCATCAATTAGCAATACCCTTTCAAATGGATTTCAAATTATTACATACCGACCCCTATTCTTCTGCTCGTGCAGGGATTATCAAAACCGACCACGGAGAAATCGAAACTCCTATCTTCATGCCTGTTGGCACTGTAGCATCCGTCAAAGGTGTGCATATCAAAGAGGTGAAAGAAGACATCCAAGCCCAAATCATTCTTGGCAACACATACCACCTCTATCTTCGCCCAGGACTTGATATTTTAGAAAAAGCAGGAGGTTTGCACAAATTCAATGGTTGGGACCGCCCAATCCTCACCGACAGTGGTGGTTTCCAAGTGTTTTCTTTGGCAGACAATCGCAAGCTAACAGAAGAAGGTGCTATATTCCGCTCACACATTGATGGGTCGAAACACTTCTTTACACCCGAAAATGTAGTTGACATCCAACGCACTATCGGTGCCGACATTATGATGGCTTTCGATGAATGTACACCAGGTACTGCCGATTATAAGTATGCTAAAAACTCGATGGAGCGCACTCACCGCTGGTTGAAACGCGGGTTGGAACGCTTCGACTCGACTCCTGATAAGTATGGCTATAGTCAAACCTTCTTCCCTATCGTTCAAGGCTGTGTCTATCCCGAATTGCGTCGCGAATCGGCAAAATTCATAGCCGACCAAGGTCGCGAAGGTAACGCTATCGGTGGACTTGCTGTAGGCGAACCTACCGAAAAAATGTATGAAATGATTGAGGTGGTAAACGAAATTCTACCTAAAGACAAACCAAGATATTTGATGGGAGTAGGTACACCTGCCAATTTGCTCGAAGGAATCGAACGTGGTGTAGATATGTTCGACTGCGTAATGCCTACACGCAATGGTCGCAATGGTATGCTCTTCACTCGAAATGGCATTATGAATATGAAAAACAAAAAATGGGCTGACGACTTCACTCCTATCGACCCAGAAAGCGACTGTTTTGTCGACCTTCAATATTCTAAAGCCTATTTGCGCCACTTATTTGTGAGCCAAGAACTTCTCGCTATGCAAATTGCATCTATCCACAATCTTGCATTCTACTTGTGGTTAGTAAAAGAAGCTCGCAAACACATCATTGCAGGCGACTTCCACACTTGGAAACCTATGATGCTCGAACGCGTAACAAGACGTTTATAAAATACTGATTTAATTAGATCCGAATAGCAAAAAACTATTGACCATTGTCTGTTGACTGTTGACCGTTGACTGTTGACTGTTGACAATTTTAATCATGCTAAAACGAATAGATACATACATAATCAAAAAGTATTTGGGTACTTTCTTTTTATCGATATTGCTGATTATCACAATATCGGTGGTGGTTGACATATCCGAAAAATTAGATGAATTCATGGATAACAAAGCACCTCTCAAAGAGATTGTATTCGACTACTATATGAATTTCATACCCTATTTTGCCAATCTATTCACTCCTCTCTTCTCGTTTATTTCTGTTATATTCTTCACCTCAAAAATGGCTTATAACACCGAAATTACAGCAATATTAGCAGGTGGAGTAAGCTTCAACCGTATGGTGCGCCCATACGTTATTTCGGCTATAATTATTGGTGCTATGTCATTCATATTGAGTGGTTATGTCATCCCTCCAGCCAATGAAGTGCGTCTAGCATTCGAAGACAAATACATCAAAGCCAACAAATCGGAAGTGGCACGCCACATACAAATGGAAATCGAACCTGGTGTTATTCTCTACATCGAACGCTATGAAGAAAATCGTAACAGAGGTAGCAAAGTGTCGCTCGAACGATTTGAAGGCAAAACTCTTGTTAGTCGAACTACAGGTAGTTCGATAGAATGGAACGAATCAGACACCGTGTGGCACATAAAAAAATATCTCAAACGCGATTTTAATGGCATATACGAAACCATAGAAAAAGGCGACCAAATAGATACTGTATTGAAAATTCATCCATCCGAATTTTTCATCACAGGCGCACTTGCCCCACAAATGACCAATACCGAACTGAGCAACCATATCAAACGCCAAGAAGCTCGCGGTATGGGCAACACTCAAATGTTCAAAGACGAATACTATAAACGCTATGCCAATCCTTTTGCGGCTCTTATTCTAATGCTAATAGGCGTATCTTTATCGTCTAAAAAAATCAAAGGTGGCATGGGTTTGCAAATTGGTATAGGCATTGCCCTTAGCGCATTGTATATATTATTTACCACTGTGTCAAGTATGTTTGCCGTGAAAGGCAATATGCCTGTTCTCGCTGCTGTTTGGTTGCCAAACATAATATTCCTCATCATCGGTATAGGACTATACATCAAGGCTCCAAAATAACATAACAACCTTGAATTTACTACGACTCTAAAGCAATGAACTACAAAGACATCATACAAATTCTAACTGGGCATCCATTAGTAAAAGACACAACTAAATGGATGAAATCGAAGTCGCAGAATTTGCAAATCAACGGATTGCAAGCTTCTGGCAAAGGTATGATGCTAAGTGCTATACAGCAAAAGTCGAAAGCAAAAATGTTGGTTGTCATGGAAGATGCCGAAACTGCGGCATATCTCTACAACGACATAAATCGTGCGATGCCTACAGGCGAATGTGGACTACTCCCTTCTTCGTATAAAAAATCACCTAAACATGGTGGATTAGACTTGGCATCGGAGATTATGCGCACCGACGCACTCAATATAATTCATAATTCCCAAAACAATGGCTGGTTAATAATAACTTCTCCCGAAGGACTAATCGAACGTGTTGCAACTCAACAAACTTTCGAGAAAAAAAGACTAACCATACGCAAAGGTGAAGAAATTGACTCTGAATTAATTGTTCGTTCTCTTACCGAATGGGGATTTGAGTTTGTCGAATTTGTATATGAACCAGGACAATATGCCCAACGTGGTAGTATTATCGACATATTTTCTTTCTCCAACGAACGTCCATATCGTATAGACTTATGGGGTGACGAAGTAGAGTCGATTCGTGTATTTGACATCGAAAAACAACTATCTATTAACGAAATAGACGAAATAAATATACTACCAAACGTAACAGCCAAAGGCGACAAAGACACTGTGTCTATATTCAATTTTCTGCCTCAAGACACTGTCATCTGCTGGGCTAATATGACATTTGCTATCGAACGAATCAACGATATATACGATGATACTCTCATCAAACAACACTCAGAAAAAAACGTAGCAGATGTTCTCAACTTGCTCATCAACGGCAATATAGCCAAAGAGCAAATGGCTAATTTCCGCCATATCACACTGAAAAACACCTCTCTGCTCAGCTCTCAAGCCACAACTCTCACTTTTAATCAATCGGCACAGCCTCCATATCATAAAAACTTCGATATCGTAGCCAATTCTTTGCGCTCGTTCATCAACGAAGGGTATGCAATTCACATCTGCTCTGACTCTAAAAAACAGACCGACCGCATTGCTGCTATTTTTGACGAACGTGGCGACAATATCCATTTTACTGCCATAGAAGGCACTATCCACGAAGGGTTTATCGACCACGACCTATCTGTTTGTTTCTTCACCGACCACCAAATATTCGACCGTTACCATAAGTTCTCTCTAAAATCCGACATTGCTAAAGCAGGCAAAGTGTCGATGACACTAAAAGAGATAAATCAGTTGCAAATAGGCGATTATGTAGTGCATATCGACCATGGCATTGGCAAGTTTGCTGGTCTAATGGTGACCGAAAACAATGGCAAACGTCAAGAGGTCATCAAACTAATATACCTAAACGACGATGCTATCTTCGTATCCATACACGGACTACATCGCATATCAAAATATAAAGGAAAAGATGGCGAGCCTCCTCGCATGAATAAACTCGGCTCAGGTGCATGGGAGCGTCTCAAAGAACGCACTAAAGCAAAGGTCAAAGATATTGCACGCGACCTCATACTGCTCTATGCTGCTCGCAAAGCCGAAAAAGGATTTCAATTCACCCCTGATAGTTATCTCCAACACGAACTTGAGGCTTCATTCATCTACGAGGATACTCCTGACCAAGCTAAATCAACAGCCGACATTAAACAAGACATGGAGTCGTCATTGCCAATGGACCGTCTTGTGTGTGGTGATGTTGGTTTTGGTAAAACAGAATTGGCTATTCGCGCTGCATTTAAGGCTGCTACCGATGGCAAACAAGTAGCTGTGTTAGTGCCTACTACCGTATTGGCACTACAACACTACAAAACATTCAGCGAACGACTTAAAGATTTCCCTTGTAAAGTTGAATACCTCAGCCGTGCCAAGAAACCATCAGAGGTAAAACTTATTAAACAACAACTTGCTGAGGGCAAAATAGACATACTCATTGGCACCCACAAAATAGTCGGCAAAGAGATACAATTCAAAGACTTAGGCCTACTTATTATCGACGAGGAACAAAAATTTGGTGTATCTGTCAAAGAAAAACTAAAAGCTATGAAGGTGAATGTTGATACCCTCACACTCACAGCTACTCCTATTCCTCGCACATTGCAATTCTCGCTCATGGGTGCGCGCGATTTAAGTATTCTCACTACTCCTCCGCCTAATCGCTATCCTGTTACAACCGAGGTATGTACTTACGACGACGAAATCATCCGTGATGCTATCGTTACCGAAATGAATCGCAACGGACAGGTATTTCTCATCAACAATCGCGTACAAAACATATACCTCATCGAACAAAAAGTACGTGCACTCGTGCCTGATGCTCGCATAGCCGTAGCTCATGGTCAAATGCCTACCGAACAGCTTGAGCAAACTATCATAGACTTTATTGACTACGAATACGATGTGCTTATTGCCACTTCTGTGATTGAATCGGGCGTTGACATCCCTAATGTTAATACTATCATCGTGCATAATGCCCACATGTTCGGACTCAGCGACTTACACCAGTTGCGTGGTCGTGTTGGTCGTAGCAATCGCAAGGCTTTCTGCTACTTAATGGCTCCACCTCTCAATATGCTCACTTCTGATGCTCGCCGTCGCCTACAGGCTATCGAAACTTTTGCCGAACTCGGTTCAGGTTTCAACATAGCAATGCAAGACCTCGACATTCGTGGTGCAGGTAATATTCTCGGTGCTGAACAAAGTGGATTTATCACCGATCTTGGCTATGAAACGTATCAAAAAATATTGAACGAAGCCCTTGCCGAACTTCGCGACCAAGAGTTTAGTCAGCTATTTGCCGACCGTCGTGATGCAAATACAAATTTCGTAAATGACTGCTTTATCGAGTCTGATATGGAACTTATGTTACCTAATTGGTATGTCGAATCGCAAACCGAACGTATGGCTCTCTATCGCGAATTGGACAACATACAAAACGAACGTGCACTCGAAGAGTATCGCAAACGCCTAACAGACCGATTTGGCCGTATTCCTGACGAAGCTGGCGACCTAATGACTATGGTACGCCTTCGCTGGTTGGCTCAACGCTATGGTGTTGAACGACTAATACTCAAACGTGGCAAAATGCACGCTTACCTCGTATCTAATACCAAATCGGCATTCTACGAATCTAAAGAATTCGAAACTCTTATCCAATTCTGTATGGCAAACTACAAGCGTTGTGCTTTATCCGAAAAAGACAATAAGCGCATAGTGCAAGTTAGCAATATAAACTCAGTAGATGACGCATACAACATATTCAACGAATTATCCATAAAAAAATAAGCGATTAACCTTTTGGCTAATCGCTTTTATTATACTATCTCAAATCATTCACCTCTACATTCGGGTATTTTTTCACATCAAAAACAAAATAATCATCACTTACTTTTATCTTATTCAAACTATCCCAAACAAGTGTTATTTTATCTCCATTTTTTTGATGCACAACTAGTCGTGTGGGCAAATTATTTTTGTTCAATCGCAATTCAATACGAAAATATTCACTCTCTTTTGGCTGTGTAGGATAAAAATTTATTTCACCATCCTTTCCCTCACTAATTTTATCTTTCGCTACATAATACTCTATCATTGCGAGCGGACTTATATCCTTCAATTCATCAACAGTAGGCTCAGTAATCGAAACTTCATTATAGTCCGAAACAAATATCCATTGTGTTTTACCATTAAACTTTGTTTCATTACCTCCTAACATTATGCGAAATTTATTACCTTTTAGAGTTATTTCGCCCGACTGTTTATCTGTTACATCATTCAGTTCATTATAATACTGAAGTGAAAATTTGCCTTCATAAGCCGAATTTTTCAACTCAGCCAAAGCTGCTTTCACCCTTTGCACTGCACTGTTTTGCGCAACTATATGCAAAGGCAAAAATGCTACCAATAATATAAATAATGTCTTTTTCATACTTATTTGACTAAATATATCCGAAAAAGTTTATTCATCACATTGTTGACAACATACTTTCCAATTCAACTTCCGAAGACACAAGCACTTCACGAGGCTTACTGCCACGAGCTGGACCTACAATACCTGCCACTTCCAATTGGTCCATTATACGTCCTGCACGGTTGAAACCTATATTATATTTGCGTTGAATATAGCTTGTCGAACCCATTTGGCTCGTAACCACAAAACGTGCTACTTCCTCAAAATAAGGGTCTTTTTTGCTTAAATCAATACCCGACAAATCTTTGTTTTCGCCCTCTGGCATTGGTGGTTCTGGCAATTCAAATGGAGCTGGATAGCCTTGTTGTTCACTGATATATTCCACTACATTTTCAACCTCTGGAGTGTCCACGAAAGCACATTGCACACGCACTGGCGAATCTCCTTGCAAATAGAGCAAGTCACCACGACCTATCAACTGTTGAGCTCCCGATTGGTCAAGAATAGTTTTCGAGTCAATACCACTCGACACCTTAAATGCCATACGTGCTGGGAAGTTTGCTTTAATCACACCTGTGATAATATTCACCGACGGACGTTGTGTTGCCAATATCAAGTGCATACCTACAGCACGAGCCTTTTGTGCTATACGTGCAATCGGTGTTTCCACCTCTTTACCCGCAGTCATAATAAAGTCACCAAACTCGTCAATAATTATAACAAGATATGGCAAATATTTATGACCCTTATATGGATTAAGACGACGATTTATAAACTTCTCGTTGTATTCCTTAATATTACGCACATTAGCATCCATGAGCAATTTGTAGCGGTCTTCCATCTCTTGCACAAGCGAATTAAGCGTAGATAATACAAGCGATGTATCCGTAATT
>JAFYMM010000359.1 GCA_017550055.1 Paludibacteraceae bacterium | reverse complement strand
TGTTAAAGCCGATTTCGAAAATCGCAAAGCTAAAATCAATGCCGAGGAGCTCTACTCTGTTTTCAATGAAAAACTCACTCAAGAAGAGCGCGAAGCCCTCACATTCCTCTACGCCTACATGCCTCTTGGCGACATTGCTTGTTACGATGGCGAGTTCTTCCTCCGCAACGTGCAAACTTCGTTAAAAACTCGCGAAGAGATGCCTTGGGGCAAAACAATCCCCGACAGAGAATTCCGCCACTTTGTGCTACCTGTGCGCGTGAACAACGAGAACCTTGATAGCGCCCGTTGGATATTCTACGAAGAACTAAAACCTCGCATCCAACACCTTTCGCTCTACGATGCTGTGCTCGAAGTGAACCACTGGTGCCACGAATACGTAACCTATACCCCATCGGATGCTCGCACCTCATCGCCCCTTGCGTCTATCAAAACTGCCTACGCTCGCTGTGGCGAAGAATCGACATTCCTCGTGGCTGCGCTCCGCTCGGTAGGTATCCCAGCTCGCCAAGTTTACACACCTCGTTGGGCTCACACCGACGACAATCACGCATGGGTAGAAGCATGGGTAGATGGCGAATGGATGTTTCTCGGAGCTTGCGAACCAGAACCTGTGCTAAATCTCGGATGGTTCAACGCGCCTGCTTCGCGCGGAATGCTCATGCACACCAAAGTGTTTGGCAAATACAATGGTCCTGAAGAGGTTATGCAACGCACACCGCTATTCACCGAAATCAATGTAATAGACAACTATGCCCCATGCTCGCGCGCAGAAGTGGTGGTTACCGACGAGGATGGCAACACTATCGAAGGCGCAAACGTGGAATTCAAACTCTATAACTATGCCGAATTCTACACCGTAGCACGCAAAACTACTGACGCCAACGGACGCACATTCCTCACCGCTGGCAATGGCGACATGATTGTATGGGCTACGCATAATGGCAACTTTGCTTTCAAGAAACTCACATTCGGCACCGACTCGGTTGTCAGATTACAGATAACAGAAAGCGCGAAAGACACTCAACTCTCAACTCTCAACTCTCAACTTGACATCATTCCTCCACGCGAATGGGCAAATCTACCTACCGTAACGGACGAGCAACGCGCAGAGAATAATCGTCGTTTTGCCTACGAAGACTCTATTCGCAACGCCTACATCGCCACTATGTTTGATGAGGTAGAGGCACGTATATATGTTGATTCGCAAATGTATAAGTATATAGAAAATCCTTACGACATTGCCGACATATTGGTGGCATCGCGAGGCAATCATGCCACAATATTGGAGTTTCTCGAACGTGCGGATGGTTACGAAATCGGGGATAAAGTGGACTTCCTATTCAACCTTTCGGCTAAAGATATGCGCGATATTACAACCGATGTAATCAACGACCATTTCGAAGATTTTGACAGCATTGCGAGTCGTCAAAGTGCCTCATACACTTGCATCTCGCGCTACATACGCAATCCACGCGTAGCCAACGAGATGTTGACTCCTTACCGCTCATTCTTCCGCAATGCCATAGACGAGGAACAACGCATCCAATATCGCAAAAACCCTATGTTGCTCGTTGATTGGGTGCGCAAAAACATCGCTATCGACCCAGAATGCAACCTTGGTGGCGCACCTATTCAACCAATGGGCGTGTGGAAAGCTCGCACAGCCGATGCTCTCAGTCGCAATATCTTCTTCGTTGCCCTTGCACGCTCGCTCGACATTCCTGCTCGCATTGATGAAGTAACAGGCAAAGTGCAATTAATTGATAGTCAACAGACACAGTTTGTTTTCATTGATATTGATTTTGAAGCAGATGAACAAATCGCTACCCCACAAGGTCGCCTCGTGGCTACATTCGAGCCTACGAAAACTCACGACGACCCTAAATACTACTACCACTTCTCTATCTCGAAAATAACAGACGAGGGTCGCCTCCAACTGCTCAACTACGACGAGGGCGAGAGCGGTATGGAACAAGGTGCTGCATGGAGCAATCTGCTCAAAAATGGCACTACGCTCGATTGTGGCAACTACCTCATGGTGACAGGCTCACGCCTTGCCAATGGTGGTGTACTTGCCCAAATGAACTTCTTCACTATCGAAGAAAATCAAACCACACAAACCGAACTCGTCATGCGCCAAAGCACCGACCAAGTGCAAGTAATTGGCTCGTTCAACTCAGAGTCGCTCTACAATAAATATGAGGCTCAAGACAACTCACAATGCTCTGTTCTCTCAACTACCGGCCGTGGCTACTTCGTTATTGGTATAATTGGTTATGGCGATGAGCCTACCAACCACGCACTCCGCGATATTGCCAACGTGGCAAGCGAATTGAACGATTGGGGTCGCCCTATGATTCTCCTCTCGCCTAACAGCGACTTGGCAAACAAAACATTCTCGAGCGACTTGCTCTCAACACTCAACTCACAACTCACAAACCTCAACTTAGGCATAGACATTGACGGTGCAATCCAAGCCCAAATCATTCAAGAAATGAAACTTGCCAATGCCACACTGCCAATATTCATCATCGCCGACACATTCAACCGCGTAGTCTTCTGCTCACAAGGCTACACCATCGGACTCGGCGAACAACTCGTAAAAACTGCTAAACAATTATAATACAAAAAGGCTAACTAAAAAGTCAAATAGAC
>JAFYMM010000046.1 GCA_017550055.1 Paludibacteraceae bacterium | reverse complement strand
TGGTTTACAATGGCTACAACGTGTGAAGATTGAGACCGGAATGGCGGTTGGCACTGAGGTTGCAAATGCTGAGCATACTCGGTTAGCTGTGGCTGCTGGGTTAGATTTTGTCTGGGTTGGGGCTCGTACTACCACAAATCCTTTTGCTGTACAAGAAATTGCCGATGTCTTAAAAAATAATCGTGCAATAACGGTCCTTGTCAAAAATCCAATGAATCCCGACATAAATCTTTGGATTGGTGCCATTAAGCGTTTTCAGCAAGTCGGCATAGAGCGCATTATGGCTGTCCATCGTGGCTTTTCTGTCTATAATTCACTCACTTATCGCAATGACCCACAATGGTATATACCTATTGAATTACATCGTCAATTCCCTAAAATCCCGATTCTTTGCGATCCATCTCATATCGCAGGCAATCGCGATTTAGTCGCTGGATTAAGCCAAAAAGCATTTGACCTCGATTTCGATGGCTTAATGATTGAGTGCCATTGTTGTCCTGAGCAAGCTTTCAGCGATGCCGAACAGCAATTGACTCCCGATGAACTCGATACTATGCTGAAATCGTTAGTAATTCACGAGCGAAACAATCATAATCAAGAGTTAGCCGAATTGCGTAGTAAGATAGACTCTTTAGATTCTATATTGATTGAAACGCTTGCCAAACGCATGCAAGTTTCGCGCGAAATCGGCAAATATAAGCATCAGCACAATATGCCTATCGTTCAAACTGGGCGATACAACGATGTAATACAAAATAGACTTGAGTTGGCTGAGGAGTTTGGTCTCTCTCAAAAATTAGTGCAACAAATCTACGAACTTTTACACGAAGAATCTGTAAATATTCAGTTAAAACAGTAGCATCCCAAATACACACTCTCATTGTGTATTTTTTGTCCTTACCCTCTAAATACCTTCAAGCAAACTGCAAGCAAGAAAATAGTCAAAAAAAATACACACTCTCATTGTGTATTCTTCTCGAAAAAATATCTCTAAAAATACCAAAATAACATGAAACTTTGCATAGCCGAAAAGCCAAGCGTAGCGCGTGAAATCGCAGCCATACTTGGTGCAAATACGAAGAAAGACGGATACCTTGAGGGCAATGGCTATCAAGTTACATGGACCTATGGTCACCTCTGTACGCTGAAAGAGCCCCACGACTATCTCCCCGAGTGGAAGGGGTGGAACTATGGTTCCCTGCCTATCATTCCCGCACGTTTTGGTATTAAACTCATTGATATCGATAATTATAAAAAGCAATTTTCTATCATCGAAAAACTTATGGCCACAGCCACCGAGGTAATAAATTGCGGTGATGCTGGCCAAGAGGGTGAGCTTATTCAACGATGGGTGATGCAGAAGGCATTGTGCAAATGTCCCGTCAAGCGTTTGTGGATTTCATCGTTGACCGAAGAGTCTATACGTGATGGCTTCAAAACTCTCAAAGATGCCTCTGATTTTCAATCTCTCTATGAGGCTGGTCTTGCTCGTGCCATTGGCGATTGGTTGTTGGGCATGAACGCCACGCGTATCTACACTTTGAAGTATGGTGCCAATCGTCAAGTCCTATCTATCGGGCGAGTTCAAACTCCTACTTTGGCATTGATAGTCAATCGTTATAATGAGATAAAGAACTTTATCCCTGAGCCATATTGGGAACTCAAAACCCTCTATCGCGATGTAACTTTTTCAAGCACTAAGGGTAAATATAAGTCGGAAGACGAAGCGCGCGAAGCTCTTAAACAGATTGAGGGGCACGAATTCGAAGTTACTTCTGTTTCGGAGAAGAAAGGTACCGAATCTGCTCCAAAACTCTTTGACCTCACCTCTTTGCAGGTTGAGTGCAACAAGAAATTCTCTTTCTCTGCCGACGAAACTCTCAAGCTGATTCAGTCTCTCTACGAAAAGAAACTCACCACCTATCCGCGTGTTGATACTACCTTTTTGAGTGAAGATTTATACCCTAAAATGCCTGCTACATTGCGTGGTTTGAAGGGCTATGAGCCGTTGGTTGCATCTCTCAATCTCAGTAAATTGCCTAAATCGAAAAAGGTCTTCGATAATGCCAAGGTTACTGACCACCATGCTATTATACCAACAGGCTATAATAATGCGGCAATGACTGAGCCAGAGCGCAAAGTTTACGACCTTGTTGTGCGTCATTTCATTGCCAATTTCTATCCTGAGTGCAAAATATCCACTACTACAGTCATTGGCGATGTTAATGGAGTAGAGTTCAAGGTTACAGGCAAACGCATTCTCGAACCTGGTTGGCGTGCAGTATTTGAATATGGGGTAGGGAATAAGGAGCAAGGAGCAGGGAATGTTGATTTAATAGAAGAAAAAGATGATGATGAGGGCAGAGTATTGCCTCAATTCGTCAAGGGTGAACGAGGCGAGCATACTCCCGATTTAGCCCAAAAGCAAACTTCTCCTCCAAAACAATATACAGAAGCAACTCTTCTTCGTGCTATGGAAACTGCTGGTAAATTGGTTGATAACGAAGAGCTTCGTGATGCTATGAAGGAGAATGGTATTGGTCGTCCATCTACTCGTGCAGCTATTATAGAAACTCTTTTCAAACGCAACTATATCCGCAAGGAGCGCAAGTCGCTTGTCCCTACGCAGATGGGTATTGATTTGATAGCAACTATACAATTTGATTTGTTGAAATCGGCAGAGTTGACTGGGCAGTGGGAGAAGAAACTTCGTGACATAGAGAAAGGTATTTTTGCAGCATCTCAATTTATTGATGAATTGAAGCAGATGGTTGGTAGTGTGGTTAGTGAAGTTATGAAACAAAATCCAATACGACGTATAGTAGAAGTTACACCGCAAAAGCAAGAACCGGAGAAGCCAAAACGCAAATCAAGCAAAAAGACTGAAATCAAAGAGGGCGCACCATGTCCAAAGTGTGGCAAAGGTGTCATTATCAAAGGTCGCACCGCCTATGGTTGTTCCCTCTGGCGCGAAGGATGTGATTGGCGAAAACCTTTTGAGTGATTATGATAATTTGGGTAATTATATAATAATAGGCTGACTAAAAAAAATGTCAGCCTATTGTTGTTTAAAAGCGCGGAAGCCGAGAGGAACTTTTAACTTTAAACTTATTTATGAAAATGTGGCTTCCGTGCTTTTATATTATGATTGTGAGGGTGTTAAAGTTGAGTTAGAACTTTAACTTGTTCTGTATTGATTTCTATAATTTCGCTATCGGGTTGGAATTCAAATGGAATGTAACGATATAGGCGGTAGCGAGCTACGCTGTGGTCATCGCTATAGGCTAATTCGAGTTTGAGACCATTTTCAGTAGTATTTTTGTAGTTTTTTAGTGCTTTGGCATCTTTTGTGGCTATGGCTTTTTCGATATTAGCATTGGCTGTGTCGAAATAAAGAGTGTAGCCATTGAGGCGTTTGCCTTCGCACAATACATCTTTGTGTGTGAAAATAAGCACACAGATTGCCATAATATAGCCAAATGCAGCAACTATGCCTGCAAACATATAAATGGCTGATTTGCTGTCTTTAATAAAGATTAGAGAGCATGTGGCTATCACTGCAATTGCAAGGTATGCAAGTGATTTGATGATTGAACCGCTGTTGCGTTTTTCTGTGATGTTGAGACCTTCAAGAAGGTTTTCTGGAATATTATTGTTTTTCATTTTGTTTCTTATTTAGATGTTATTAACTGGTCAACAGACAAAAAAGTCTGTTGACTATAGACTTTCGACTATAGCCGATAAAAAATATGTGTGTTATTTAGGGGAAAAGGC
>JAFYMM010000358.1 GCA_017550055.1 Paludibacteraceae bacterium | reverse complement strand
GCAGTGGCTGATAATAAAGTAATTGTTCCAGAGGTAGAGGTTGGAAAAACTACAATAGAAGAGGTTGATTGCGTTATTGATCGTATAATGGGTTCTGGTCACACTTCTTGCCTTACTGACGATTTAGGTCAATTATATCATGGTAAAGAACGAGTTACTTTGACTGATGATGAGGGTAAGCATGTGAATGTTGTTAATTTGACTAAAAACACTAATAACATACAAGTAATCTTACAACACCTTTCGGGCGAGGCTGTCGATCCTGCTCAATTCCAAATCAGCATTCACGACAACAATGGTTCTATGAACTATGACAATACGCTTAAAGGTATGGATTCGCTTACCTATCACCCTTGGTATGTGGCAGCAGTAGAGGGTGGCGTAAGCACAGAAACCGACATCAAATATCATTCGCCACTTGCTACTCGTGCAGATAAGGCTACTGCGGCAATTGCCGAAATGACTATCGGTCGTCTATGTGTTGAAAATAGTCCTATTTTGCATATCTATAACGTAGATACTAAAAAAACAGTCCTTTCTATACCATTGAAAGATTATGCATTGATGATTAAAGGACATTATAATCGTTCGATGACAGACCAAGACTTCCTTGATAGAGAAGATAAATTTGCTTTGACATTCTTCCTCGACGAACTTGGCAACTGGGTTAGTGCAACAGTCATCATCAACTCATGGCACCTTGTTCTTAATGATGTTGGCTCTATCCAATAGAAAAAGCATTACCTAAACGACTACCTACCTAAATTGATTATATTATTACCTAAATTACACAATGAAATCTAAATTATTATACATATTGATTCTGATTATCTCCATGCCGATGTTGTCATCGTGTATAATGGAGTATGGCGCGTGTCCGCCTGACGGAAAAGTTGTGATTTCATTCTCTTTTTCTACACAAGATAATATGACTCGTGCAGGACACACATGGGGCGATAATCTTGATAATAATCCAAATAACAATTATGACGTTTCGGTTGGCGAAGACTATGATACTCGTATTCGAGTGAGATCACTTCGTGCGTTTATCTACGATAACCAAAACAACTATATATGCGAAATTGTTAATAAAACATATTTCGAACTTGATGACGTTGATGGTTCAACTGCCATAGAGCCTAACCGTTATAAGTTTTTGGGTGAGCTTGAACTAACTCCTGAGATTTATTCAAGTCTAAAAGACAAAGAGTGTAAGATAATGCTTGTGGCAAATCATACTTTGCCTAGCGAGCATACCAATTATGCAAATACAACTTTCTCTGTTAATGATATAGCTTTCCCTGATGGTTTCATACCTATGTGGGGTATTATAACTAAAACATTAACATTAGAGCCACAACAAGATTTAGGTACTATCTACCTACTACGCTCTGCTGCTAAAGTAGAAGTCGAGTTGAGCGATAATTTAGTTAGAGATGGTTATACAATTCAGAGTGTTGCTATTAACAAATATGCAGCCAATGGCTTCTGGTTCCCTAATGGTTGGAATCAGGTAGAAAATACTATCAATCTTTATCATCTATCTCAAGAAGGTCAGGTTGGTAGCTACAATCCTTATGCAAGTATAGAGTTTGCTACAAATAAATCATTTACCAATAATTCAGCATCAACAAGTAGTGTAGTCTATTTGCCCGAAATGAACACCAATGGTGTTGCTATGACAGTAGTTTTGAGCAAAGGTTCAAGCACTTTTACATTCAATGATGCTATCAAATTTGCTAAATATGAGAGTGGCTCGGCAACATCTACAACATTCAACGTAGTCCGCAACCACCACTATCAGTATACAATCGACAAAGTAAATGTAGGTAGCAGTCTCGATTTAACTTGTGTGGTTCAACCATGGACCCTCGTCGAAGAATCATGGGACTATACCGACTTGCCTGCTGTTTCAGATGATGGTCATATTACTTGGTCTGATGGTAATCGTCAAGGCAATCTCGTATATTTTGATGCTTCAAACCCTTATGCAACTTTCACTTTTGGTCTTTCTGCTCCTGCAAGTGC
>JAFYMM010000357.1 GCA_017550055.1 Paludibacteraceae bacterium | reverse complement strand
CTTTTTATAAGCAAAACTATATATTTTTACTTGAAGTTTACGCTCAGGAGTCATCTCATAGAACTGACGCATTTGAGTCAATTCGGTAAGTATTTGAGAAAGATATGGATATTCTTTAAAAGGCTCACGAAGCAAACGACGAAGATTGTCTATTGCGAATGGCACAGATTGAAGAAAATGAGGTTTTTTCTCGAAATAGCCTCTAAATCCATACGCACCAAGCACTTGCAATGTACGGAACAATACAAAATGGCGCAATTGTTGACGGAAATAAGTTTCATCAACAGGCATATACTGACGAAGAGCATCGAGATATGTTTTGAGCAACTCTTCACGCAATTCTTCCGAATAATTTGCTTTAGCTTGCCAAACGAATGATGCTACGTCATAGTAGATAGGACCTTTGCGACCACCTTGAAAGTCAATAAAATATGGCTCATTGTTGTGGAACATCACATTGCGAGATTGGAAATCGCGATAGAGAAAAGTTGCCGAAGTGCTACGCATAAGAATGTCGCTCATACGACGGAAATCATCTTCGAGCTTAATTTCAGAAAACTCTATACCCGTTGCTTTAAGGAAACAATATTTGAAATAGTTCAAATCGAACGAAATCATACGTTCGTCGAACTCAGGTTGAGGATAGCAAACATTGAAATCGAGACCTTCTGCTCCAAGGAATTGAAGAGCAGGAAGTTTTGCCATAGTTTTGCGCAACATCTCACGCTCGTCATCATTAAATGAGCCACAGGTACGACCTTTCTCTGTCAATTTGAAGAGAATATTATCGCCAAGGTCTTGTTGTATGTAGAATGTTTTATCGTCAGACATTCCATATACTTCAGGAACAGGAAGTCCTTGACGGAGAAAATGTTCTGCTATTTTGACAAAGGCAATATTCTCCTCTACAGATGTACCCTTAACACCAATTATAGTTGAGCCGTCATCGGCAGTCAAACGGAAATAACGACGATTGGAGCCTGATGAAGGCAACTCCTCGATGCTCTTAGGAGCCGAATGCTTGTATTGAATGAATAATTCTTCTAGTTGTTTCATTATATTTAGATTTTTTGAAAAGGGACTTATTTTACTTTTTGTGGCAGTCTTCTTCGGTGAAGGTTGTTTGAAGGTTGCTATTGGTTAAGGAGAAATTATCGTATTCCTAGTACGTCTTGATCTAATATCTCAACCGCAGTTTTTAGCCATTTATCAGTACGAAGACCATACTCGATTGTGCCTTTTTGATAATAGTAACGCTTAACTATTTCTAACTCCAACATCTCTTGTATATCATCACGAAAACGAACTAAATCGTTCTCGACATTAGGCTTTAATTGTTCTGACAACTGATTGAACAAATCTTTTGTCAACTCATCATAACCCTCCATTTTCACCATATCTTGCAACTCCTGCAAATAGCGGTTGCTTTCAAGCTGATAAGTAAACCCTGACTCTTTCACAAAAGTGCAAAAATCGATATATTCTTCATCAGTCAATCGAAATTTATCGGCAGGCGCAATCGTAGGATGCTGAGACACAAAGCGGTTTGCATATTTGAAATAGATATGTTTCAAATATAAATAGTGAGATATGTTATACGTAACCTCTTCTGTAATAAGATAATCGGGCATTACCCCACCCCCATCACGCACGATACGCCCCTTCAGAGTGCGAAACTCTTTTGTAAGACTATCAGGAATTACACGAGTAGTTCCATTTTGACGATTGGCATAATCGATAGCTTGCACGCAACGACCTGATGGAAGATAATATTTTGCAGTTGTTACTTTCAAATAACTGTCGTATGGCAATTCACGCACATTTTGGACCAAACCTTTGCCAAAAGTACGCTCGCCAAGAACATCCCCCCTATCTAAATCTTGCATTGCCCCTGAGAGAATTTCTGCCGAAGAAGCAGTGTTAGCATCAACCAAAAATAGTAGTTCCATATTAGGATAAAGTGGTTCACGCTTAGTTTTATAACTCACGCTATTAGATTGATGACGCCCTTTCATAGAAACAATCTCGGTGCCTTTAGGCACAAACAAAGAGGCTATATCGACCGCCTGACTAACCAATCCGCCACCATTTCCACGCAAATCGACAATCAGTTTGCTAATATTATGTTTTTCAACCAATTCAGCCAAAGCTTTTTCTAAATCACCTGCCGTTCTATCGATAAAATCGAGTATAACGATATAGCCAACACCATCGGCAACTTCGGCATGATAAGGCACTGTTGGCATTTGAATTATATCACGAAGAAATGCTTTCTTAATCAATTTATTCTCACCAGCACGATGTACTTTAATAACTATTTCTGTATGTGGCTTACCGCGAAGCATATCGCTCACCTCTGAAATAGATTTTCCTTCGCATTTTTCGCCATCAATTTCAATAATTTCATCACCTGCTTGCAAGCCATTGACTTGCGCCGGCATTCCGAAATATGGTTCTGAAAGATAAGGTTTGTTGTCAACTAACGTAATTATTGAACCTATACCACCATACTGCCCAGAACGAAGACGTTTTAGAGTCTCTTCGTCCGACGCAGGAATGTAAGATGTGTAAGGGTCAAGACCATAAAGCATTCTGTCGAGTGATAGTTTAAGCAACTTATCATGCTTCAATGTATCGACATAATTTATTTCTAACTCACGCAACACACTGTTATATATCTCGATATGCTTCATCGCATCAAACGCCTGATCAGCATCCGACTTCTTGTCTTTCTTTGCTTGTAATGGGAATAAAATTAGAGCAAAAAACAGTATATTTAAAATTCTTTTCATTATCAAAAACCTCTTTGTTGTTTCAAATAATCGTATGCTTCTTTCACTTTACGGAATTTTTCGGTTGCACTTTGCTTCACCTCTTCTCCTAAACTATTCACTTTGTCAGGATGATATTTCATTGCCATACGACGATATGCTTTTTTAATCTCTTCGTTGCTACAATCAGAAGAAAGTTCGAGCACTTGATATGCCCAATCGGGATTAGATCGCTTAATAAACATTGCCGCAATAGAAGCCAAATCGGCATCTGATATACGCATATAACGTGCGATTGTATTGATAACAGCAACTTCAGCATCAACAACCTCACCATCTCCAGCCGCCACACTAAACAACATGTTAAGCAACTGAAGACGAACACTATAATTGAGATTTAATCCACATTGAGTCGCTACTTCTGCAACATCAATATTTTGTTTCAACAACTGATTAAGAATTTGCCAAGCCTCTCGTGCGCCTTCTTCGCCATAATTTTGGATTAAAAATCGCTTTACAACCGACAATTCCTCCTTCACGACACGACCATCAGCCTTAACTACAGCCGACATAAGAACGAGTAGCACAACTTGAAAATCATTGCCTCCTCGATTTGACTTATGTGTGCGACCAGCATCTTCAACTCTCTGATACTCAAAAGACTTATCACTATCAAACAATGATGCAAAAACTACGCCGATAATCGCACCAATCGGTCCTCCAAGTGTCCAACCAAGCCCTCCTGCTATAATTTTTTTAAATAATCCCATTGCAAAATATACCTATCTGAATTAAAGTGCTAAGTTAATGATTTTAATTCATAATACATAATTTATAATTCATAATTTTTGTTAATTTGCATAAAAAAAGAGACGTAATAAATATTACGTCTCTAAAATTGAATATTAACGAACAATTTTTGTTATTTGAGTTGTGGTATCATTATAAATAGAACGCACCAAATAAACACCTTTATTCAAGAAAGATAAATTCAGTTGAGAAGATTCATTAACAACCAAAATTCTACCATTGATATCATACACCTCAAGTTTTATTGCTTCTGGGGCAAATAATTCGCCATTAGAAGAGACAAACACATCACGAATTATAACTTCACCGTCAATATCTACTTTGTCTGAATCTTGATCTCCCACCATTACAAATGTTAATACACCATTGAATTTACGAGCATAACCTACAAGTTCAAATTTTGCAATATCAACATAACCTTTCGCTATAGCAGGAAGTGTAATAATTTTCTCGTCAGAACCTTCATAATAAGAGAATGTAATTACATAATTTCCAGACTCACTCTTTTTAATATTAGCAGCTACAAAAACAAGAGCCTCGCCTTCAAGATATTTATCATAGAAAATATTAAGAGAATTAACATCCGAATTTCTACATTCAAAATCAACATTCTCCTCTTTTACTACAATATTTGCAATATCTACATCCGCAATTTCAATACAAGAAAGAATATCACCTGAAGCAGGATAATATTTACCTTTAATATTGGTAATTAACGTACCAGATTTTATTTCCGCATCTCCTTTATCACCAAGTTTAGCATTCTTAAGAAGAATACCTCCTGTGTAATCTTGAACAAGGATACCATTTTCATAATCAGTAAATGTTGTTGTAGCATCACCTACATACGTAAATTCTGTACCTGCTGCAAGTTTCTTAATATCTACAATTCGACGACAAGTACCATTAAATTCTTTAGTGATATCTTTAACTTCAATAGGGAATATTGTAAGTCTTTGTCCCATAACACCATATTCAACAACACCAACAACCTCCATTTCATCATACATATTTGGCCAAACTACAGTCAATGAAGAACCATCTTGATAAATGACATTTGTTTCATAAGGAGTACCTTGAGAAACACCAAATCTAGTTATTGTTTCAATATTTTCTACCTTAACCAAATGTGAAGCATACGCTATTGGATCATTAATAATTTGACTTAAAGTTACAACCGTTGGTTGTGATTCATTATTATTATTAACAACTTTAATAGAAGCCATATCTTCTACATTCAAATAATGCCCAACTTCATATTGACGATTTCCAAAATGGAATATACCTTTTATGCCCACAATAGAATCACCCACATTTACATTTGCAACAACCCCATTTGTTTTACATAGAATTGCACCAGTTGAATCTTGCAAGTACAAGCCATACAAACCTTTGTCTTCATTTGCATACTTATATGTAACTAAAACAGGATTAGATAATTCATATATAATATCCGCCACAATAGGAGTTCCTGAGGCTATCATTTCACCAATAGATTCAAAAACAATATCATCTGTTATAATATCCTTTGAAGAACGCAATATGATTGTTGGCTCTCCTGACATAAGAGAGAAAACACCACCAATCACAGCCTCTACATCCACAAAACGTGATAAATCAGTTGCATCTTTAATAACCACTCTAATAGAATCATAGCTAGAAGAACTAGATTTTAGAGTACAGAAGAAATATTTATCCCCAGCTTTTTTAATTTCGCCTCGAGGCAAAGCAACTAATTGACCTTCATGTTTTGAAATATCACCTTTTATGGTTGTAATTTTAGTTTCTCTAAAAGTCAATGAATTTTTATTATTAACCACCTTAATCTCTGACAAATCACTATCTTTTATAGCGAAAGTAGTTGGCACAGACACTCCATTATCTAACTTATACTTGCTATAATGACCTTTTAATCCAACAATACTATCACCAGCTTCAAATACAATATTACTATTTTTGTCAACTGAAAACACAAAACCCTTTGTTTGTTTCAAATAAGATGACTGAACGTAATAATTAATTTTTGTAGCTTCTGTTTCTGCATAATTAACTAATACAGGTTCCTTAATCTCAACTTCACAATTCGACACGATTGAACTATTTGAATCATCAGTAAAATTATACATATCCACAATATTACTGAATGATGATGGTAAAATATATTTACGTGTTTCAATAGAGAAGCGATAATTACCCTTATAGTTTTCACAGAATCCATAATATACAGCTCCCTTAGGGAATGATGAATTAACCACAGTAAAATATGGTTTTAACTCAACTCGTTTGTCTCCTAATTTAAAATACATTTTAGAGCCCTCTTTCACAACTTCATCTGTATTAATAGCAATAGACAATAACTCATAATCGGCAGGAGATGCCAAAAAATCAGACAAAGCAACAGATTGATATGGAATTTCATTTCCATTAGAGCTAGTTGTCACTTGTCTTAACTCTGAATTACCAGAAAATTCAATTCTATCAGGCAAATCAGATGTTGCTTTTTTGAATGTACCTACGATTTTGGTAATTTCAGTACCGCCCAAATGAGCAAGATAACTAGTTCTAGTTGAATCATTATAGGTAGTAGAAGTTGCCTTAAATGCTGCATTTTTCAAAAGAATAACACCTGTAGCATCTTGCATTAAAATACCATTTACACCATAAGAAATACCACTCAATTCACCTTGATGATAAGTAGTCATTGCTGCACCTTGAAAAACAATAGCAGTTCCATCAGGTTGAGATTTAATTTCAGCAATAGTTGAACATGTTGTTTGAGCAAACGTCAATGCGCTATACAAAATAGCAAGAATTAAAATTAAATTTTTGTTCATAAATCAATATTTTATCAATTATTTTCAAAACTTTATTGAAGTGCAAAGTTACCATTTTTTTTATAAAGTACAAAATCCAATAAAACTTATTTTATCTTATTACTTAAAACAAAAAAGGGAGATGATATACACCTCCCTTTAATCATTAAAAACACCTATATAATTATCTATTAATCATGATTTTTGCACTTACTTTTTGACCTTGCTTATTAGCAACAAGAAGATATGTTCCACTAACAATATTTGACAAGTCAATAGTAGTTTGAACAATAGGTGCAGCATAAATCACACGACCTGTGAGGTCAAATATTTGCACATCGGTCAATTCTTCTGATATATTTAATACACCTTTTGTTGGATTTGGGAATATCTCTAACTCTGGAGAATAAATAGTTTCGTTATCTACTGGACCATCGAATTTAACAACAATAGTTTCATAGCGCATATTGTCACCAAATCCGTTATATTGCCAAGAAACAAAACCATCACCATAACAAGCAAGATGAGCATTACCTTCTGCCAATTGTGGACCATTTGGTGTTTCGTATATCATATAATCAGCAAGGTTTATTGCTCCATTAGTGCGTTGCATTGTGTATTCTGTAATTGTCATATCCACTTTAGGATTATCAATAGATGACACATAAGACCATGAGAAATCAGATAATACAGCCAAAATAGAGATTACACCTTCATTTGTTACAGATACACATCCACCACCAGGACGACATGTAAACACATAAACAGTGTCTGCATCAATATCTATAACAGCAGGATATGTTTCGTTTGTTAATTCATAAGAAATTTGCGCATTGGCATATTTACCATTACGGCTCATACGCATACCAGAAAGACTACCTTTTGCATTATAATAGTAACCTGTTGCACTAGCACGGAGAGTTGCCTCATAATCAAGCCATAATTGGTCATATTCAGCCCATGCTTTATCATATTCCTCTTGCCATTCTCCAGATTCTACGTCAAAATTTGAACCATCAAATTCAAATTCTCCTGGATATACAGCATCAGTTTCACCACCTTTTACGATAAAATTAAGAGCTACCCAACGAAGATTCCATTTACCATTTTCATCTTTTTCCCAAACAAATGGTAATTCTTCAAGACCAGTATCTATACGATAACGTCCCATAATGCGAGTTGCATCATCATTTATACCCATTGGTGCAGCAAACTGTGGAACTTGATGGAAAATAGGGTCTTCTGTTGGCATTGGAAGTTTCTCCATCGAATAATTACCATCTTCGCCTAATGTATAAACATAAACACTTGTTGTTGGGTCAGCAAAAGAAACCACAAGAGTTTTACCATCATTTGTAATACAACGCACTGCACTATAAGCTTTTTCGTCCTTAGTTAACCCTTCTGGATGTGGCAAAATAGTATAGCCATCAGTTTCAGTCCAAATAGCTGCTTGTTTTTTCCAATCCACAGCAAGTTGACCTAAATCGTTCAAATCCCACACAAAACATCCACCATCATCCAACATTTCACCTTCAAGAGTTTTAGCCACTTTTGACTCTAAACCATAATAAACAGCATAATCACTAATATTACCTGCTATATATTTTGCGCTTGGCGAGATAATTGCAAAAGCAGCACCTTCACGCATAATTTCAATTGATTGTGCTTGAATTAATGCACAATTCACAATACATAAAGTACAGATGATTGAATATATTTTTTTCATAAAAATCTTATTTTTTATTAAACAATTACTTAACAATAAGTTTATAAGCTACATTATCAACAAGAACAATTACATATCTTTCTGCAATATTTGATATTTGTGTAGTGATATCAGTTGCTTTTGTTGTATATATACATTGACCTTGTAGTGTATATAATGAAATATTTGCGCCTTCGTTAGTTTCTATAAAAATTGTTTGATTTACAGAATAGATACGTGCATTTGCATCAATATATTCACAACCATTTGGTTCACGCTCAACTATATGCTCTTGACTAAGAGGCCATACAGAATAGGTTGTTCCTATAATACGATCATCAACAACACCTGTAATATCCATATAATCATATAATGTGAAATATGGCTTACCATCAGCATTAAGGGTATAATCCATATTAGCTCCATTTTGAGAGAAATAATAATCATACCAAATAGAGCCATCTGCATTTGTATTCTCTTGTTGAACATTTTGAACATTGCGAAGAATAACTACTCTATTTGAATATTTACCTTTATTAGCAAGTAATTCAGCAATAGTTACTTCAATAGGCTCTATGTTATTATCAGAACTTTGCACTTTGATTTCTTCACGCAAAACTTCATCTACATCCAAAATATTAGTAGTCATACCACGCATATTGCTAAATACACCACGAAGCCCAGTAATACTATCACCAATTTTTATATTTTCCATTGCTTTTGTACCAAGGCTTACAACTATACCAGCTGTATTATCTTGAACCATAAAGAAATATGTAGTATATGAATTTTCACCACCACCTTTTTCGAATTTATAAGTTACGAGGACTGGATTTTTTAATTCATATGTCATACTTGACCCAGCAGGTTCTCCAGCAGCAATAAGTTCAGCAAGTGTATTAAATTTAACATTCGATTCCAAGAAATCAGCAGGACCACGAAGAATCAAAGTTAGAGCATTTTCTGGATATGTTGCAGCAACATCAAGTACACCTTGCACAGGACAAGATTTTCCCTCATACTCTGACATGTCATCCATATTTGCCACTTTAATGGCAATTGACTTTTGACCTTGTCCATTTTCATTTTCAACAACATAACTATAAGAGTTATCACTATTTTTAGTAACAACACCACCTGACAAACTCAATAAAGTTGCATCATACAAATAAGCATTTTGCATTTTATTATCAGTCAATGTATAAATATAGTTAGATAATACTCGAGAAACCGCACCCGAAGCTACTACTTTCACAGGTTTAGTTGCAGATTGAGTTAATGTTGCACTCTTTTGATTTTCGCCTTTCACATAAGGCTCGAATGTACCAACCAAACCAGTAATTCTATCTCCATTTTTAACTTCAGTTGAAGAAGATACAACAACACGCAAACCATAATTTTGACGTTTAGCCTCTTCTTGTATATAAACAACTTTTTGAGCTCCTTGATTCACTACATTAGTAACAGTGAAAGTATCAAGCAATTCATACTCTTGAGTTGTTACACTAGAAATACCTACTTTCAAATTATTGAGGGTATAATATGCAAAAGGAATAATATCTTTAGCAGAAGAAACACGGAAAATCTTGCCAGACCAATCAGCACTAAGCAATCCAGAAAATGTTGCACGCGCAGGAACTATATACCCCATTGCATTAGTGAAAGAAACAGTCAATTTATTGTCAGTTGTCAACGAATATATCTCATACAAACTTGTACCTTCGACAGTACGGATATTTACATTTTCAAACTTAACAGGCACACCACTATATTGCTCAATATTGCTCATATAAACATCAAAATCAATTGTATTTACTGCAAATGTTGCATTTTCATTCAACACTTGAATATTCGCAATATCTGCCTTTTTCACAGCAATATTTGTCATATACGAACTATTTTCAGCAGTGAAAGTACCTTTTACGTTAGTAATTTCCATGCCAGCCTTAACAGTTGTTGCATTGGCTTCTGACAAATAGCTACTTTGCAACAAAATTGTACCTGTAGCATCTTGCATAACTACCCCGTTATAGCCATCATAAAACGTTGTAGTTGCTGTACCTTTATATACACATTCAGTTCCATCAGCCAAAGCCTTAACTTCAGCAATAGTAGAACACTCAGTTTGAGCCTGAATAAATGCACAATGCATAACGCATAATGCACAAATAATTGAATATATTTTTTTCATAATAACCTAAAAAAACAGGTGTAGTGAAAAAATATTCACCACACCTAATAAATACTTTATTATTTTACTATAAATTTCACACTTACTCTTGTACCTTCGTAGTCCGCTACAAGGAAATATGCACCTGCAGTCATACCACTAAGATTAATTGATTTTTCAACTGAAGTTGAAGAATATACACAACGTCCTACAATATCAAACACTTCAACATTTGACAACTCTTCAGAGAAATTCAACACTCCTGATGTTGGATTTGGATAAACTGCGATATTATTATCAGAAATAACATCTACTGAAGTTGCACCTGCCAATTGAACGATATATGTTTCATAACGTTGATTGCCACCGAAGCCATTATATTGGTTTGTCATATAGCGAGAACCGTCTGCAGATAATTTTGCTGCACCTTCAGCAAGCATTAACTGACCATTATCATCTGTATAAGTCATATATTTAGCCAAATCAATAGCTCCATTTGTTTTCTCTTTTGTCCATTCAGTGAGAGTTTGAGATTTAGTTGGATCGGCAAT
>JAFYMM010000356.1 GCA_017550055.1 Paludibacteraceae bacterium | reverse complement strand
ATCGGTGCTTTCTATAGCCGCGCTGGTTATGTATATCTCAAAAATGGTGCTACTGGTTCTATCACATTCATCGGTACTGTATCGCCTGCTGGTGGTAACTTGAAAGAGCCTGTAACTGAAGGTACTAAAAAAGTTGCTCGTTGCTTCTACGCTCTCGAACAAAACCGTGCCGACCGCAAACGCTACCCTGCTGTGAACCCTATCGATAGCTACTCTAAATATATCGAATATCCTGAATTTGAAGAATATATCAAAACTAAAATCGAAGGCGACTGGATTGGTATGGTCAACCAAATGAAGACTATCCTCCTCCGTGGTAAAGAGGTACAAGAACAAATCAACATCCTCGGTGACGACGGTGTGCCTGTAGATTATCACGTTACATTCTGGAAATCAGAGGTTATCGACTTCGTTATTCTCCAACAAGATGCATTCGACAAAATCGATGCTGTCTGCCCACTCGAACGTCAAGAGTTTATGCTCAAACTCGTTATGGACATCTGTAACTCTGACTACGAATTCGAAACATTCCTCGAAGTTATGGACTACTTCAAACGCATCATCAATATCTGCAAACAGATGAACTACTGCGAGTTCCATAGCGAAAAATTCGAAGAACACCTCGGCAAACTCAAAGAACTCCTTGCTGAACGCGAAGCGTAATTAATTCATAAAAAAGACAGGAAGACAAGAAAAACACAAAATAAACTTTCATAAACGCAAATTATCATCAATTATCCATTAATTCTATATAGAAGTTATTTACGATTAATTTGTGAAAATTTACGTTAAAACAAAAATCATGTTCTCATGTTTTCATGTCTAAAAAAAACTATAACGTTATGACTAAAGCTTTTCAAAAAATATACACAAAAATTACCAATATCACCAAAGCTACTTGCTCACTCAAGGCAACTGGTGTAGGTAATGACGAGCTTGCTACCGTAAATGGCAAATTGGCTCAGGTAGTGCGCATCATGGGCGATGACGTCACTCTTCAAGTATTCGGTGGTACTGAAGGTATCCCTACCGATGCCGAAGTTATCTTCCTCGGCAAAGCCCCATCTCTCAAAGTTAGCGAACAATTGGCTGGTCGCTTCTTCAACGCTCTTGGCGAACCTATCGATGGCGGTCCAGAAATCGAAGGCGAAGAGGTAGAAATCGGTGGTCCTTCGGTTAACCCTGTGCGCCGTAAACAACCATCTGAACTCATCGCTACTGGTATCGCTGGTATCGACTTGAACAACACTCTCGTGTCTGGTCAAAAAATTCCTTTCTTTGCTGACCCTGACCAACCTTACAACCAAGTTATGGCTAACGTGGCCCTCCGTGCCGAAGCCGACAAAATCATCCTTGGTGGTATGGGTCTTACTAACGACGACTACCTCTATTTCAAAAACGTATTTAACAACGCAGGTGTGCTCGACCGCATCGTTTCGTTTGTGAATACTACTGAAAATCCTCCTGTAGAGCGTCTTCTCATTCCTGATATGGCTCTTACAGCAGCTGAATACTTCGCTGTAGAGAAAAACCAAAAGGTGCTTGTGCTCCTCACCGACATGACATCGTATGCCGATGCTTTGGCTATCGTGTCTAACCGTATGGACCAAATTCCTTCTAAAGACTCTATGCCTGGTTCGCTCTATTCTGACTTGGCTAAGATTTACGAAAAAGCGGTACAATTCCCTGCTGGTGGTTCTATCACTATCATCGCGGTTACTACCCTCTCTGGAGGCGACATCACTCACGCTATTCCTGACAACACTGGTTATATCACCGAAGGTCAGTTGTTCCTACGTCGCGACTCTGACGTAGGTAAAGTTATCGTCGACCCATTCCGTTCACTCTCACGTTTGAAACAATTGGTTGCTGGTAAGAAAACTCGTGAAGACCACGCTCAAGTAATGAATGCTGCCGTACGTCTCTATGCCGATGCTGCCAACGCTAAAACTAAGTTGGAAAACGGTTTCGACCTCACCAACTACGACGAGCGTGCACTCGACTTTGCTAAAGACTATTCAGAACAATTGCTTGCTATCGACGTAAATATCGATACTACGCAAATGCTTGACGTAGCATGGTCGCTCTTCGGCACACACTTCAAACCAGAAGAGGTGAACATCAAACAAGAATTGGTAGAAAAATACTGGAAAAAATAATTTTTTAGAAGACAGAATGACAAAAAGACATATTTCTAAGTTACATTTATTAAATATGTCATTAATGTCAAGATTTTTACGAAGTAAAAAGCAAAACCATTATGTAAAGAGAAAATATGTTCTTATGTCATTATGTCTAAAAAACAAAAAAATAAACGAGGCTGAGCCGAGTAGGATTAACTCCTCACTCCTCACTCCTCACTCCTCATTAATTATATGGCAATCTCATTTCAATATAACAAAACATCGCTTCAAGGGCTCGAAAAGAACTTGAAAATGCGTGTGCGTGCATTGCCTACAATCAAAAACAAAGAGAGTGCCTTGCGTCTCGAAGTGAAACGTGCGAAGGACGAAATCGTTCGTCTCGAACAAGAACTCGAAAATCGCATTGCTTCTTACGACAAAATGCTCGCTCTTTGGGGTGAATTCGACACCTCTCTCCTCGTTGTCGAAAACGTAGAAATGGAGATTAAAAAGATTGCTGGCGTACGCATACCCGTTCTCAAAGATGTAATATACCAAACCAAGCCATTCAGTGTCTTCAGCGCACCTAAATGGTATGCCGACGGACTCTCTGAACTCAAAAATTTGGCTCAAGTTGGTATCGAACGTGAATTCTGCGCTCAAAAATTGCAACTCCTCGAATATGCCCGTAAAAAGACTACTCAAAAGGTGAATCTCTTTGAGAAAGTACAAATCCCAGGCTATGAGGACGCTATTCGCAAAATCAAACGATTCATGGAAGATGAAGAAAACCTCTCTAAATCTTCACAAAAAATCGTAAAAGCCAAACGAGAAGCAGAACAAAATGCATAGACAACAGTAGGGACGTACGGCTCGTACGTCCGATCGACCGAAGGTCGAAAAAGACTGTAGACTAAAACATAGTTTAGTGTATAGAGTACTGTGTATTTCCGCATGGAAAAACACTTAACTCTCAACTCTCAACTCTCAACTTTAATAGTATGATAACAAAAATGACTAAATACGACTTCCTTGTGTTTCACGCACAATACGACGCATTTCTCGAAAAATTGAGAAATGTCGGAGTTTTGCACGTGGCCACTTTGGAAGAAGGTGATGCCAATCTCGAACTTATACGCGAAAAGATTGCTCTACAGGCTCGTATCGACAAACAAATCGAAACAGCCTCTGCTCTCATCAATGCGTATAATTCGGTCAATGACGCCTCTCCTCTCGTGTTGGCTCCTGCGGCAAGTCTTTCTATTTCAGATGGATTGACTCTTCTCGAACAATTCGAGAAAAAGCAAGCCGAAGCTGAAGCTCTACGCCAAGACGTAGTGACTGCCGAACGCGAGCAACAACGCATGGCTCCTTGGGGCGACTACTCTGCCCTACAACTTGCGCGTCTTGCCGATGCTGGTTTCAAGATTGGATTCTACACTTGTGCATCTCGCATCTACAACCCTGAATGGGAAGAGATGTACAACGCTTTCATCATCAACAACAGCACAAATACTACATATTTCGTGACTGTAACCAAAGAGCCTATTACCGACATCGAAGCTGAACGCTTCGAAATGAGCGAGTCTGGCTCTAAAGAGTTGGAAACCGCTCTCAATCAAGCGCAAGCCAACTACGACGCTAAAAAAGCTGAAATTCGTGATTTCGCTGTCGCAAACCTCGAAAATCTCAAACATCTCACTCTCCAAGTGAGCGAGGTAATCGACATCGACAAAGTGCATATCAATACTCGCCGTGCAGCTGATGACACTGTCATGATTCTCGAAGGCTATTGCCCTACCGATTTGATTGACAATCTCGAAACTATGCTCAAAGAAGAGGGCGTATATTACGAATCTGCCGAGCCAACCGATGAGGACAATGTGCCTATCAAGCTCCGCAACAATGCCTTCACTCGCCTCTTCGAGCCACTCACTGGCATGTATGGTATGCCAGTCTATCAGGAATTTGACCCAACTCCAGTGCTTGCACCTTTCTTCTTACTCTTCTTCGCCATGTGTATGGGCGATGGTGGCTATGGTGTGCTCTTATTGCTCTTTGGTTGGGCTGTCAAATCAGGCAAAGTTAAGATCGAAATGTTCGACGGCCTCGGCTCTATCATCATGGTGCTTGGTGCTGCCACTACCGTAATCGGTCTCCTCCTCGGCACAGCCTTTGGCGTGAGTCTAACAACGCTCGATTGGGTGCCACAAGGTTGCAAAGACCTCATGATTACAGGCAAATTCGGCGACACAGGCTTCGACATTCAGATGATACTTGCCCTCGGCATCGGTGTGTTCCACATCTGTCTTGCAATGATTATCAAGGCCGTAGGCTACACCAAACGCTATGGATTCATGCAAAATCTCAGCAATTGGGGTTGGCTTTTGCTCATCTTGGGCGGATTGATAGTCGTTATGCTCTCTATGGGCAAATTCTTGTCTGTCGACGTTGCTAAATATGCACTCATTGCCATCGGAGCAATCTCTGCTCTCGGCATCTATATTTTCAACGACCCTAAACGCAATCCACTCATCAACATCGGAGCAGGACTTTGGGACACCTACAATATGGCAACAGGTCTTCTTGGCGACATATTGAGCTACATCCGTCTCTACGCACTCGGTCTTGCAGGTGGTATGCTCGGTAGCGCATTCAACGACTTAGGAGCAATGATACTCGGCACAAATCCAGGTATCGGCTCATGGGCGGGCTTCATCGTAATCCTCATCCTTGGCCACACGCTCAACCTCGTCATGTCTGCACTCGGCGCATTCGTTCACCCATTGCGTCTCACCTTCGTCGAATACTTCAAAAACGCAGGCTACGAAGGCAAAGGCGAAAAATATGCACCATTTGCAAAAAAAGTCAACTGACAATAGTCAATAGTAGGGACGTGCGGCTCGTGCATCCACTCAACCAAAAGGTCGAAAAAAAAGACCATTGACAGTCGACACAAACAAAGTGAATAAAATCAAAAATCAAATAAATTATTAACAATTAAAACATTTCAAAAATTATGGAACAAATCTTAGGTTATCTTGGCCTTGCCCTCATGTTAGGCTTGGCAGGTATCGGTTCATCAATTGGAACAACAATCGCAGGTAATGCTGCAGAAGGCGCATTGAAAAAAAATCCAGGTAAATCATCATCTTACATGATTCTTTCAGCCATGCCAGCAACACAAGGTCTCTACGGTTTCGTAGCATTTCTTATGTGGGGCACAGAAGGTCTTGGCTACATGCACTTCGCAGTAGGTTTGGCTGTAGGTGTAGTATGTCTCTACTCTGCTATCCGTCAAGGTCAAGTTTGTGCTAACGGTATCCAAGGCATCGCTCAAGGCCACGACGTACAAACTAACACAATGATCTACGCTGCGCTCCCTGAGTTCTATGCTATCTTGGCTCTCGTTGCAGCATTGATGATCTAATAACAAGAAACAAATAATTAAAAAGGCATCTCCATCCGAGATGCCTTTTTTCATTTTTTCTCCTCTAACAAATCAACACAATAGCACTTATCGTAGAATTACACTCAAACCACAACACATATCCGAACTTTATCAGATTACATAAAAATACACCGACAAATACACACTCTCATTGTGTACTACCCTCTAAATACCCTCAAGCAACCTGCAAGCAAGAAAACAGTCATTTTAGCGAAAACAAAAGAAATTTATTTATTTTGTTGAGCGTCAGACTGTTCACGACCAAAAGGGAGTAAACAGTCATTTTTCATACACACTCACATTGTGTATTCACCTACAAAAAAAACAAATCCATTCCCCATTCCTAACTCCACATTCCTCTCATCAACAAGAAATAGTCAATAGTCAACAAACAATGAATAACAAAATATAAATAAGGCATTCTACTTTCTACTTTAATCTTTAGAAATATTTTTTGCTTTTTTATTTGTTTATCCCAAAAAATAGTTGTATCTTTGCACATTGAAAGTGTGGTGTATAGTGAACTTTCGGTCACTATACACTAATCGCTAATCACTAAACACTATTCATTAATCATTAAATAATTACACTATTATGGAACTACCTTTCGCCGAGGCCTATAAAATTAAAATGGTAGAGCCTCTTCGCAAATCAACACGCGCAGAACGTGAGCAATGGATTAAAGATGCTCACTACAATCTCTTCGGCTTGAAATCTGAAATGGTTTATATCGACTGTATCACTGACTCTGGTACTGGTGCTATGTCTGACCGTCAATGGGCAGCTATGATGATGGGTGACGAAGCTTATGCTGGTGCTCGCTCTTTCTTCCACCTCAAAGAAACTATCACTAAAATCACTGGTTTCGACTGGATTATCCCTACTCACCAAGGTCGTGCAGCTGAAAACGTACTCTTCTCTTACCTCGTAAACGAAGGCGACATCGTTCCTGGTAACTCTCACTTCGATACTACTAAAGGTCACATCGAAGGCCGTAAAGCTTTCGCAGTTGACTGCACTATCGACGAAGCTAAAAACACTCAACTTGAATTGCCTTTCAAAGGTAACGTTGACCTCAACAAATTGGAAAAATGCCTCGCTGAAAACGCTGACAAAATTCCTTTCATCATCGTTACTGTAACTAACAACACTGCTGGTGGTCAACCTGTATCTATGGAAAACCTCCGTGGCGT
>JAFYMM010000355.1 GCA_017550055.1 Paludibacteraceae bacterium | reverse complement strand
GTTGCAGAAGCTGCTGCTGAATAATTTTGTGGTATATCTATAAAAAAGGACTGAGTCAAAATGTAAGTTTTGGCTCAGTTTTTTTATGTGTGATTAATGTTGGTTTGCTATAAAACGCCGCATGGCATCTGTGTCATCTGTAGAGCGATTTTTGCGTAGCAAAAGAGCGAATTGAATAATAAAGGAAAAAATCTATAAAATCTGTGTCATCTGTGGGAGATAAATAATAAAATTTTATCGCCAAAGGCTCAAAGACCTTTGGTTCCATGTCTTCCGTGCGTTCCGTGAGAAAAAAATATATCGAACTCACGTTAAGGAGCAAGTACGGTTCACTATCTTGGAGGGTATGGAGGGGTACGGTAAGAGATAATGGCACAAAAAAGACGGAATCATTGATTCCGTCCCCTTTATTCATCAAGCATTGCTTGTGTGCTATTTAAATCGAGTTCATCACCGTTTTTATCTACAAATCGGTACTGCAAGAAACCTAAATCTTGAACTGGCAAAATGCGTACGCCAAAGCCGTATTTCATCTTCCAACGCAAGAGTTGTGATGGAAATCCGCTCTTGATATATGCAGCTACGTAGGGGTGCAAATGGATGGTGAAACGTGTGGTGTTGTATGCCTCTTTGATAATCTCGAATTTCTCTTCCAATTGGTCGGTGAAGAGTATTGAGGGTTTGGCTTTGCCTGTTCCAAAGCAGGTTGGACAGGTTTCGGCGGTATCTACTTCGAGGGCTGGACGCACACGCTGACGTGTGATTTGCATAAGTCCAAACTTGCTGAGTGGCAATATGTTGTGTCGAGCACGGTCGGCACTCATGAGTTGTTGCATGTGTTCGAAGAGTTGGTTGCGATTGATGCCTTCGTTCATGTCGATGAAGTCGATGACGATGATACCACCCATATCGCGAAGGCGAAGTTGGCGCGCAATTTCGGTAGCGGCAGCCATATTTACCTCTAAAGCATTCTCTTCTTGCGTTTGGCTTGCCTTGGTGCGAGTGCCGCTATTGACGTCGATGACGTGCATTGCTTCTGCCTTATCCATAATGAGATAGGCTCCACGCTTGAAGGATACGGTGCGCCCAAAGAGCGATTTTATCTGTTTGGTAATGGCAAAATTGTCGAATATCGGCAACTCGCCATCGTAGAGTTTCACGATGCTTTTTAGTTCGGGTGCAATCATTTCGACATAGGAAACGACTTCGTCGTATGCCGAAAGCGAATTGACATGGATTGCCTCGAATTCTGGAGTAAATATGTCACGCAAGATGGATACGGTGCGACTACTCTCCTCCATCAACAACGATACGCCTTTGGCACGACGCAATTCGTTTACAACCTTGATCCAACGTTTTTCCATCATTTTTAGCTCGTTGTCGAGCTCTGCCACGCGTTTTTCTTCGGCTACGGTGCGAATAATTACGCCAAATGATGGGGATTTGATGCTTTGAACAAGCTTGCGAAGGCGCACACGCTCTTCGTTAGATTTGATTTTTTGAGATACTGAGACTTTATCGCCTAATGGCAACAAAACCATATTGCGCCCTGCAATGCTGATTTCGCCCGTAAGGCGTGGACCTTTGGTGTTGATTGGCTCTTTGACAATCTGAACCATTATGAATTGCCCTTGTTGGAGGACATCTTTTATCTGCCCATCTTTTGGGAGGTCGGGCATACGTTTTACTTTCGGCTCATGCTTGCGGTCGTCGAGAACCTGACGCACGTAGTTGTTGAAAGTAAGGAATTGCTGACCAAGGTCGTGATAATGAATAAAAGCCTCTTTTTCAGAACCGATGTCGATAAATGCAGCATTGAGTCCGGGCATGAGTTTCTTGACCCTGCCAAGATAGATATTGCCCACCACGAACGAGTGTTGCAATGAATCTTTGTGGAGTTCGACCAAGCTTTTGTCCTCGAGAAGGGCTATTGCGATTTGGTCTTTCTGTGCATTTATTACTAATTCTTTTGTCATTATTAGACTTTTAGTAGCGAAAGACAAGCCATCGAGAGTAGCTCGCTCCGCTCGTTTGTTATAAAAAAAAACAAATTTAAAGCACCGGCATTGGAGTGCCAAGTTTCTCTAAATTTGTTTTTATAGTTCATAAGACTAACCGTAAAGATTATTTTTTCTTTTTATGACGGTCTTTTCTTAGTCTTTTTTTACGTTTGTGCGTTGACATTTTATGTCTTTTACGTTTTTTTCCGCTTGGCATAGCTTATATGTTTTTTAAATTGTTAATAAAAAAATTCCTTATTAAAATACTATTCAAATTATTTTACTTTAGCAGTAAACTCTTTTGAAGGTTTGAATGCAGGAATATTGTGTGCAGGGATTTTGATAGTAACGTTTTTAGAAATGTTACGAGCTGTTTTTTCTGCACGTTCTTTAACGATGAAGCTACCGAAGCCTCTCAAATAAACGTTTTCGTTTTTTGCCAATGAGTCTTTTACACAATCCATGAAAGCCTCAACTGTTTTCAACACATCATCTTTTGCAATACCTGTGTTTTTTGAAATCTCATTTACAATGTCTGCTTTAGTCATTTTTGTAAAATTTTTAAGTAATACAATTATATTTTTGATTTATATTCGTTTACGATATTTTTCACAACCGCAATCGGACTGCAAAATTACAACTTTTTTTTTGATTGACAAAACATTAGGCACTATTTTTTGTCTTTTTTTTCAAAAAAATAGTTTTTAGCATCTTAACAGACGAAAAATCAGCAATTTACATATATTTTATCATTTTTTTGCCCAAAAATTTGGTAATTTGAAAAAAAAGATGTTACTTTGGCAAACTTTTCAATTCTAATTTTATACACTATGTCAGTAAACAAAGTAATTTTAATTGGTAACGTAGGAAAAGACCCTGATGTACGTTACTTGGAGAACAATGTAAGAGTGGCTAATTTCCCTTTAGCAACAACCGAGCGTGGTTACACAATGTCAAACGGCACACAAGTGCCTGACCGCACAGAATGGCACACAATCGTAGTATGGCGCGGACTTGCAGAAGTTGCTGAAAAATATGTTCGCAAGGGTGCTCGCGTTTATATCGAAGGTAAAATCAAATCTCGTACTTACGAGGACAAAATGGGAAACCGCCGTTACATCACAGAAATTTATGCTGAAGACATGCAGATTTTGACTCGTCCTCAAATTCAAGATGGTCAACAACCTGCACAAAATCAACAACAATATGGAGCTAATCAATACTCTGCTCCTGCAGCACAAACATTCGCTCAACCTGCAATGCCTACAGCACAACCTGTGGAACAACCAGCTGCTGAGCCTGTTGCTCAACCTTTCATCGGTGCCCCTACTGGCATGGACGATGACCTTCCATTTTAATACTTTTTTTTCATTTTTTTATAAAAAAAGAGGGTAACCACAATTGGTTACCCTCAATTTTTTATATCTAACAGAACTTACACCGCCACAACTCCTGCGATATGTGGATGTGGGTCGTAGTCAACTATCTCAAAGTCTTC
>JAFYMM010000354.1 GCA_017550055.1 Paludibacteraceae bacterium | reverse complement strand
TAGCACCTGTATAATATTGAGATGTAGTAAATCCTTCCAATGGCATACCATTCAAAAACCATTGATAAGCCACAAATTCATATCCTCCATTATAATCGCTATTCTTAACCGCCAAAACATCATTCCAGCGTTGAGCAATAACACTATTAGGATATAATACATCAAATACCAATGTTGTATCTACGTTACCACAATCGCTATTATAGAATATAAATTCAACTTCATAACTATTTGGTTTTATATTTTCCGGCAAAATCAATTTTATAGATTCTATATCACCTACACTATCCAACATTTCAACATCTTCAAATCCTGCATTTTTTGCCTTATCCGAATATGCTACACTATAACCAGTCAACTTACCACTATTTATAGTATAATCTATCTCAACCATATCGTCGTCAGCACATATAGTAGGCATATCAAAACTCAAAATCAAAGATTCCAACACATCCAAATTCAAAATATAATATAATGAATCACAACCTAACGAACTTACAACGCCTTTCTCATAAACCCCACCTTGCATCAAAGTATCTGACTCTGTATGTACATTCCAAACAAACGGCAACTCAGAAGTACAAAGCATGGTGTCAATAACTATTGTATCTGCAACCAAAGTTTCTAATGTCAATTGCAATATTGAATCACATCCATATATAGATTGTAATGTATCAATATAAACACCAGGTTCAGTATATGTTTTTCCATTAAATTCTACTTCACTACCATTACAAACATAACGTACAGTTTCAGCAAAAGAAGGTTGCAATTCTGGCACTTTCAACTCATACTCTTTAATATCTTCACATGTATTGAACATACCTTTCATAACAACAACAAAAGTATCACCCTCACTTGGAACAATAATACGCATAGAAGGGTCAGATGACACGGTCATACCATTCTCAAAAACAGTATTTTTATCACTTCTTATTTCAAAATAATAATCTTTAATTGAAGCAACAGACGAGGCAACATCCAATGTATCAATAATATTACCCTCTTTATCCATCTTCAAGTCAACCATCTTACTCTTATTTATCAACTTCACATAATTCACACAATTTTGAGGCGCAGACACATAATCCATAGCCACTTGTGGAATACGAGGCCACACATTAGCATTCAAAGTAAAATAGCAACCATTATCTTCAGGATATATCAAATCCACAGAATAAGAATTTATTTCATCCTCAGGTACTACAAAATATTGTTCAGTGCTTACAGGAGTCTTATTTGCATCACCTTGCACATACCATAAATATTTAAAGCCAGAAGGAACGAACAATGTATCTGCTTTTTCAGTACAACTCATACCCTCAATTTCACCTTCAGTACAATCCAACACAAAATATCCATACGCGAAGTGATAATTTGCCACACATGCAGTCAATTTAATACGAATCTTCACAGTAGTACCCATGTGGTCAGCCAAGTTAATACCCAAAGTAGTCCAATCCAACCATTTTATCGGACATTCATGCGATATAACCTCACCCTCTTTAGGTTGATATGTTTTCCAACCACGAGTATTACCCTCAGATACGTCACGAGCATTAAAATCAGCCGAAGCACACGCTAATACACGTTCACGACCCACTGCAGTATTCACAATTTCCACCTTTATACTTGTTTGCTCACTTGGAGCATGATGCGCTGCATATTGCAACACAGCAGCATATTTCAACAACAATACAGATTTATCCTTAGGTATAGTATATGTATATTCTATAACCCCAGAAGGCGAACCTTTATCTGAAGTAGGAGAATCACTATGAGGACCTTCAGTCCAGTTACCCAAACGCACCGACGCCATCTCACCTTCAGGCACTGTTTTCAATTGATAACCAGTCAAACGGTCATACTCATCTTGCATATAATGCACAGTATGAATACTATGGCGACTTTCATAACCATAATCTATCGCACGATTTTGCTCTTTAGGACTATCAAATGTTCCAAAAAAACATGCAGTAGCGTCATTAGTAAAGTCCATATAATTCAAACAATGCTTCGCATCATCATACACTATATAGTTTGCCTTTTCAACCCACATACTTGTATCTGTCGCACACAACGCTCTAACTCTGAAGTTATAAACTCCCTCAGGTATTGTTGCATACGGTATCGAATATTCTGTAGTAGTTATTCCTTTAATTATAGTTACCGCAGTATCTTTCAAAGAACTAACTTTATTATACATTATTTCATACTCAGTTGCTCTACCCGTCCATGTCAATTTTATTCCTGTCGCCTCTTTGTCAATGAGGATATTAGATGGTTTAGTTGCACATGAATTAGGCGATTTTGCACGGTCAAATTGTATATTATCAATACAAGGCCCAGGTGCATATACATTCTTATCACCATCTTCCTTAAACAAGAAAACCAAATAATAATATCCTGAATCAGGAGCCTCAACTTGTCCTTCTACTTGAGTCCACAATGTAGTTTTGAAGACCTCTTCACCTTTCGAACTCACAAATTTATTGTCCAACGCGTATTGAGGGAATGTACCCATTGATGTGGTTGTTGGCTTCTGCCCACGCAAAAACGCCACTCGCATTACATCCGAGTCTTCATGGTCTTCACCTTGCAAACGATATTCAAACATCAAATCATATTTACCTGCAGCCAAATAAAAAGATTTATATGCAATTACCACACTACCCGATGTTGTAAAAGAATAATCAGCAGTTCTTGCAGAATCGGTAGATACATACATAGCATGACTACCCATACGATGCACAACCTCCCCTACAGAGAAAGTATGACCAACTTTTGCACGCTTTTCAAACTTCCAACCATATGTACCTGCAGTATCTTCTGGATTTTCAAAACCACAAAAATATGGCAAAGAGGTATAACCATCTTGTTGACCGTAAACCACAAGACCCACTGACAACAAAATAATTAATAATGTGTTTTGAATAAATTTCATGTTTTATAGATTTTATAGATTTTGTTTTGCGTTTTCCTATTTTATACTCTTATATGCTATTCCACTACTACCTTTTTCACCACTCTCACATCTCCCATCTCAAGTTCCAATAGATAAACACCTTGTCTTTGTGGTGTACTATTCAAAGATCTATCACCTGCAACAATTTCTTCACCCATCAATAGACCAGCAACACTCCACCAACGTGCAACGCATTCATCTTGTCCGCTTTCGAAAACCACTACAGCTTTATCTCCTACACCTATTATATTAGAAGCAACATCAACTCCAAGCATCTCTACATCATCAACCGCCACACCCACTACAAATCTCAATCCACAAGTCATAATCTCCTCTTCTTCGCCTTTTCTAACCAATCCCACAGTATATACATCTTCACTATTGACTTCGTTTTCATCTAATAAATATATATAGGTGTCATTTTCACCTTCCATTGGTACTCCATTTTTGTACCATTGTACATAATCAAAATCGAACCCACCATTGTTTTCTGGATCCAACAATGTCATCAAATTGCCAAATTTTTGTTCTATTGTTTTAGCCGAATACAAAATACTCAATACAACAGTATTTCCGCATGACTGCACCTCGCCATTTTCATCAATATAATAGAATATCACATTCATCTCATACACCCCTGGCAACAATGGATTTATACTACCAGTTTTGTCTGATATTTCGCTTGCACTCAAATCAATCACACCATCTTCAGGCAACGAGCGTTTTGAAATATCTTTCAATCCTATTGCTTTTGCAGCATCACTAAACTGGATTTCATACGATTCAAATTCTGTTTTACCAACACGATATTCAAAGACCAAATCATCACCACTACACAACTCAACAACCTCCGGCAGCTCCAATTCTGCCACAGTCAAGAACAATGTAACTATCGTATCACACTCACATGCGCTTGCAGTATCAGCTTTATATACTGTACGATATTTTCCTGAACGATTAAATTCTTGCCCATTAAGAATATACGATTCATTTCCACACAAATATGCTGATATCGTATCTCTCTCTTTTGGTATCACTTTCAAATCAAGATATACTGTCGAGTCACAACCACCGAACGAAACACCACGATAAACACGATAAAAACCTTCTTGCATATATCTACGGCCCTCGATTTTCAACGATTTTCCTTCACAGATTGTATCGCATATAGTATCTGTCACAGCACCTAAACGAGGCACATTCACCACAACAATAGTATCATCAATACACTCGTCATTAGAAATACCCGCCTGCAACATCACTTCAAAGTTACCTCCTCCATTAGGGAATCGATACTCAAGAGTATCCCCTTCATGCACCAATTTCCAATCACCATCTTCTTTCAAATACCATCTATGAGTTTCACACTTTTCACCTGTTGCACCTCGCGCAGTTGTCACGTGGCTAGTATTTTGGAATTTCATGTAATTCTCGTTACAATAACGAGGCACCCATTTAGGAGAGAATTGTGCTTTAGGCAATTTTGGCAAAAGACTCGCATCCAACTCAAAATAACAAGCCGAATCTTGCGCAAACATCACTTTACAACGATACAAAGCAGTATCATTTTTCTCTATACCTTGTAAATTTTGTGTTGTACAAATAGTAGCATTATCGCGCACGCGATACCATCTATAATTAAATCCTACTGGAGCTTTAATATTTTTACCAGCATTTTCACCACACGAAAGACCCTCAATTGTCGCCTCTTCACAATTCAATGTATAATAAGCATATCCAAAGTGTCCAGCTGGAGCACAGTCAAATGTAGTCAATCGTATTTTATATTTCAATGGACCATATTTCGCATATTGCGACATATTTATACCCACCGTAGTCCACTCTTTCCACAAAATTGGAGTAGATGCATGTATTATGTGCCATGTACCATCCGCATCAGGATTATCTATCAACTCCTTAGTGTTAGCCACAAAGTTGGCATCGCCACAACCCGAAGCATCAAGTGGATTGTCATATTCATCGAGCAATTCAAGCATAAATACAGGTTGGTCCGATCTTTTCTCATGCGCAGGGTCCTCAATCACAATTGCATACTTAAGCAATAGAATCATATTCGAACCTGAATCTAATTGATGAGTATATGTAACACTTTCAAACTCACCTCCAAAATTCCAGTTACCCAATCGCACCGATACCACTTCGCCCTCTGGCACTGTAGGCAATCCATTTCCTGTACGAGCATCCATTTCTCCTGGAACATAATGGATTGTATGACGAGAATTTACCGAATTATAACCAAAGTCTACAGCTCCTACTTTTTCCGAACCAGACTCTACATTAGGATAAAATTTATCACCAACAAACATACCTCCACCTATATGTTTACCAGTCTCACATACCGTTCCTTCTCTATCCCAATTTATGAAATCTATACAATGCGATGCTGCATTATATACCAACACATTATTTTGTACAACCCACACCGATGTATCATCAGGGCAACAGCTACGCACAAAAATATCATAAATCCCCTCTTCCATATCTTTCACTGTGTACGAAGTTTGGTTTATGCCTTTCACATGGTGAACTTCCTCTTCGCCATAGCGTCTATACATCAACTCATATCCTGTAGCACCACCATCCCAACGCACCACAATATCTGACGACAAAGCAGTAGTTCTCACATTTTCAGGTTTACCACATCCTTGACTTGCAATCTGTATATTATCTATCACTATAGATGGCAAACTTGGAGTAGTATTGCTTCCATCATTTGCCCAGATAAAAACTAATTTATACACTGTTGTTGATTGCTGAGTAATTGTTGTTGTAGCAGTTTGCCACTCTTTCGAACCACAAAGAAAATCAACGCCATTAAACGACAACTTAGTGTTTTTGACAAAAGTAGGCTCGCTTGTCGCACTACTATTAGTTCCCATTTTCGAAGAAACCCAACAAACCATCAAACCATCAGCACCTATTTCGCCCTCACATTTCCACGTAAAACTCAAATCATATGTTCCTTTTGGCAAAGAAATTTCTCTGTAAGCGATATTATAAATCTGATTATTCTTGTACGACAAAGTTTTTCCGCCGTCAGAACTTATATACAAAGCATTCTCTCCCACAAAAGCTTCAGCATTCGAAATGTACCATTTATTTTCCGCCTTACTTGCATTTGGACCGGCATTCAATGTCCAACTACTATGGGTAAGCGTATCTTCAAATCCCTCAAAATAAGGCAATTTCTCATACGTTTGCCCAAGCAGATTGTTTATTGTAAACAACAATAAAACGACAATACAAAATAGGTT
>JAFYMM010000353.1 GCA_017550055.1 Paludibacteraceae bacterium | reverse complement strand
TGTCAGCAAGTTTAGCCCAACGTTGTGAACCAATTTTAGTGATTTGTTGTGGAGTACGGATACCAGCTACAACGTCTTCTCCTTGAGCGTTGATGAGGTACTCACCATTGAAAAGGTCTTCACCAGTAGCAGCGTCGCGGCTGAAGCATACACCTGTAGCAGATGTTTCACCCATGTTACCGAATACCATCGCTTGTACGTTAACAGCAGTACCCCATTCAGCAGGAATACCTTCCATTTTACGATAAAGGATAGCACGTTCGTTCATCCAAGAGTCGAACACAGCGCATACAGCACCCCAAAGTTGTTCGTAAGCTGATTCTGGGAAGTCGTGACCTGTTTGAGCTTTAACAGCAGCTTTGAATTTAGCTACGAGAATTTGGAGGTCTTCAACTGTCAATTCAGTGTCAAGTTTAACACCTTTTTCTTCTTTAACTTCTTCGATGATAGCTTCGAATGGGTCGATGTCGTTTTTGTTAACTGGTTTCATACCAAGAACTACGTCACCATACATTTGAACGAAACGACGGTAAGAGTCCCATACGAAACGAGGGTTGTTTGTTTTACGCACCAAACCTTCTACCACTTTATCATTAAGACCAAGGTTAAGGATAGTATCCATCATACCTGGCATAGATGCACGAGCACCTGAACGTACAGAAACAAGAAGTGGGTTTTCGATATCACCGAATTTTGAATTCATCAAAGACTCAACATGAGCAAGAGCAGCTTCAACTTCGCCTTTCAATACTTCAACAACTTTGTCTTTGCCAAATTCGAAATACTCATTACATACATCTGTTATGATTGTGAAACCTGGAGGACATGGCACTCCAATGAGGTTCATTTCGGCAAGGTTAGCACCTTTACCGCCAAGCAGATTTCTCATATCTGCCTTACCTTCGGCTTGTCCGTTACCAAAGGTATAAACTCTTTTTTTGTTTTCCATAAAAAAACTAAAATATTTTGTAAAATATAGTGTATTTATATGCAAGTAGTTAAGAACTAACACACCCTTAACATTTCAAGAGTGCAAAGTTACTATTTTTTTGTCATTTTTGCAAGAACCTTAAAATATTTTTTACTAAAAATATAGACATTGACCTAAAAATGTAGATATTTAACTTTGCAAACTTTGCAAATAGACAGTGTGAAGATGTCTGTTTTCTACGGTGCACCTTGCTTGAGCCTTGCTATAGGGTAAGGAAGAAACCAACCAAAGCCACACTATTTTACATTCTCCAAATTTTATAACAATGTGTATATCCTCAAAAAATATTATCAAATCGTTGGCAGACTCATTCCATTGATTTTTCTGTATAAATCAAGAGCGTAAACGTCGGTCATTCCGCTTATATAATCCAATATGCTTTGCACTTTTTCATAATCGCTCTCAGCCGATACGTTATATTGTTGTGGTATTCGACTAAGGAATTGTTTTGAATATGCCTTCTCTGGCTCGAATACTGCCGACATCAACACATCGAGCAACTCACTAATAATCTTATAACCTGCCAACTCTATATCAAGCACCATCTGCGCACGATATATCTTCTTCACCGACACTTTCGAGCTGTGTTTATATGCCTCACGCAACTCCTCTGGCAAATGGTCTATCAATGCTCCCTGAAATTCGCCATTCAATATTACCTCTTCGTTATCCATAAACACTTTGCTCACCCCGTCTATCAATGTTCCCACTACCGAACTACGCAAATAAGAGATTTGCTCATTTTCGTCCGACACCATTTTGAACACCTCGTTCTCCGCACGCTCTCTACGTTTTTGTGGCAAATATCTCATCAACAACTCTTTTGTTTCATCAAATGTCAACAAGCGCAATTTATATGCATCCTCTATGTCCATCATCTGATAACAGATATCATCTGCTGCCTCTACCAAATATACTAACGGATATCGTGCATATCTATCCTTGTTATTAGGATTTCTAATTATACCTAAATCTTCTGCTATACGCTCATACGACCCGACTTCCGATTGAAAGAATCCAAACTTCTGCTTCTTCGCATCCGCAAATCTCGATTCGTATGGATATTTCACTATCGATGCCAATGTCGGATATGTCAACACAAAACCGCCTTCTCGGCGTCCTTCAAATTGATGCGTCAATATACGAAAAGCATTTGCATTGCCTTCAAATGTAATCAAATCAGCCCATTGTGCCTCTGTGATATTCAATCTATCACGATACTCTACACCCTTCCCCTCTGAGAAGAATGTGCCTATTGCATTCTCTCCAGAATGACCAAACGGAGGATTGCCTAAATCATGCGCCAAACATGCAGCCGCCACAATTGCACCTATCTCGCTCAATTCCGATGCCAATTCTGGATATTTTTTCGACAATTCACGTCCCACATTATTTCCTATCGAACGCCCTACGCACGACACTTCAAGACTATGTGTCAATCTATTATGCACAAACACACTACCTGGCAACGGAAACACTTGTGTCTTGTTTTGCAATCTACGAAATGCTGGCGAAAATATCAATCTATCATAATCACGCTGAAACTCTGTTCGCCCATCATGATTGCCTTGATAATAATTCTCCATGCCAAATCGCTTGGTTGTTATCAATTTATCCCATTTCATATCTGTATCAATTTTCTTTCTTTTGCATACAAAATATACCCTCTTGCATCATATCCCATCTCTTTTATAAGTCGCACATAACGCCCCACTTGACGAGAATATTTTTGATGCAACTCGTCTGTATATTCTCCAAATTTATAATCTACTACTATCACTTCTTTCTTTTCATCATCTATCATCACTCTGTCAGGACGATACACTCTGCCATTCACCCCATCAAATATCTCTGCCTCATTCATCACTCGCCATTTCGAATCAAAAAACTCAGCGACTCCCTCTATTGCGATTATCTCATCCACCTCACTACGCAACTCTCCAACATCCTCTCCCTCTCTCTCAAGCCACTCTATTGCCCTCGCCACATCATCAAGTTCCACAATTCTTTCAAACACTTTATGCATCAAAATTCCATATCTACGCACGTCTTCCGTATCGTCCGAATATGTATATCGCAATTCTGC
>JAFYMM010000352.1 GCA_017550055.1 Paludibacteraceae bacterium | reverse complement strand
TCGCCGCCGTTTTTCAGAAACCTCGAAGATTAAGTTCTTCGGGGTTTTGTTGTTTTTATGGTCAATTATTGGAAGAAGAATGGCTGTTTTGGTCGGAGGAGGTTGCTTGAGGGTATGGTTATCCTATGATGAGGGTTGCTGTAGGGTAGGAGTTTTATAGGGTTTGATTATTGTGAATTTTTATGTTTTTGTTGTGTTGGGTTTGTAAAATATTTTGTAATTTTGTGGTGTAATTTATTCTTTAGATAAGATGACAAGAGATTTAACTATTTCAATAACTAAAGCAATTTGTATTATTTTGATGGTTATAGGGCATTCTGGGTGTCCAGAGAAATTGGGTAGTTGGATTTATTATTTTCATATGCCTTGTTTCTTTGTGTGTTCGGGCTTTTTGTTTAAGGAAAAGTATTTTTCTGAGCCTAAACAGTATGTCGTAAATAAAGTTAAGGGGTTGTGGTGGCCGTTTGTAAAGTGGAGTTTTATATTTTTGATTTTACATAATTTGTTTGCGAAGATACATATATATGATACAATGTTAGAGGGGGGGGGATATTCTGACGAATATTTTATCAATTTTGATTATGATTGATTCAGAGCAGTTGTTGGGTGGTTTTTGGTTTTTGAAACAATTGTTATATGCTTCTATTATTTCATATTTTTCATTGCGATGTATAATTAGATATGATTTGAGACAAGATATCTTTTTGCCTATGCTTATATTATTGTTTTTATTGTTGGCTTTTGTCTTTAGTATTAGTTCTATACGTATTCCAACAATATCGAGTGCTACTATGTTGTCGTCTGCCTATTTTGTTTTTGGGTATTGTTATAGGAAATATAGATTTAAGAAAGATAACTGGCTGTTGGGTTTGGTGGCACTTTTGGTTTTAGTTGTGATATCTTTGTTTTTTACGGGTTCGATGTTTGTTGTTGGGACTGATATTTTTATTTATTTTGTAGTTTCTTTGATTGGATGTTTTGGGCTCTTGAATTTAGTGAGTGCAATTAAGATGAGGTGTGTAGTTGATATTTTTGATTATATTGGTGGTAAGACTTTGTATATTTTGGTATTTCATTTTTTAGCGTTCAAGTTAGTTACATTGTTGTTTATAGGGATTTATGATTTTCCTATTGAGAGATTATCGGAGTTTCCAGTTATAAAACTTGGTAATTATTGGATAGTGTATTCGGTTGTTGGCGTAGTTTTGCCTTTGATTATTTGGGAGATAGTTGAAAAAAGCAAAAAACACATAAAAACTCTTTGTAGTTTCAAATAAAATTCGTAACTTTGCACTTGCAATTGTGGGGGTATTTCTATGGTTGTTCTCGGATGAGATTGGTCCTATAGCTCAGTTGGTTAGTAGCACCTGACTCATAATCAGGGGGTCCTTGGTTCAAGCCCAAGTGGGACCACAAAGATGGATGTCAATATGTTGGCATCCATCTTTTTTTTGTGTTTATTGGCAAAATAATTGTTGTATTAGTGTGTTTTTCATAGAGAAACACGCTTTTTTTGTTTTTTGGCTTTCTTTTTGTGTTAATTTTTCTATAAAAAATATATAAATTTTTTAATTTTAGGGGCTGTTTTTTTACAGTTTGAACATGTTTTTGTTGTATTTGGTTGCGATTTTATACAATCTGTAAATAAATTGTTGTTTTGGTTGGTGTAAATATATATATTTGCACATAATTTGATATATTGATTATGAAGTGTAATCAATAAATTGTGTTACTAATGGTAAAGCGTTTTATATATATTGTTTTTTTGTTGCTATTTATCTCCACTACTATGTTTGCTCAGGTTCGTAGGCATCGAGCTAATAGAGACACTCGTCATTATTTTTATAGCAACGTTACGCCTGGATATTCTATTATTTTTGATGATTTTGAGAATACTAAAGCTAAGGGTGGTTTTGCATCGATTGTGGGGTTGGGTTATTCGTTTGTGTCGCCTTATTTTTGGGTTGAGATTGGTGCTGAGATGCAGTCGTTGAGTTCTTATATGTCGATTACGGATGAGCTTAGCGATAAGCGTATCAAGGACACTGAGGGGGATGAGGTTATTTATCACTACAATAAGAATTTGTGGTATGATCGTCAGGATTTGCTTTATGTGGGTGTTCCGTTGATGTTGGGTTATCGACATTATAAGGGTTTTTCGATAGGTGTGGGGTTTAAGTATTCTGTCAATGTGTTGGCTGAGGCTCACAATCGTTTGCGTTATTCGATATCGGCTACTTACAACAATTATATCGAGGATTTTGAGGATATGCCTAATCATTTTTATGGTGATTATGATATGTATGTTCGTGGGAATATTGCTGACAAGGTGGTAAGACATAAGGGTGCTGTTTGTTTTGAGTCGGGATATGTGGTGTATGACAATCATAAGAATTATACGAGTATGCGTAATCGTCACGTGTTGTTTAAGCTTTCGGGCTATTTGGAGTGTGGGCTTAATCAGATTATGAGCAATCGTGAGGTGCGCGAGATGTACACGATTAATTCGTCTAATCCTGCCGAATTGACTAATAAGCCTTATTATTTGTCGAATAGCACTCGTTCGAAGCGTACGTTGCCGTTTGTGGTGGGAGTTAGGTGGACTTATACTTTAGCAACAATTACATGTCGCACGTGTAAATAAATCAACGTGAGTTTGATATAATTTTTTCTCACGGAACATACGGAATTTTTTATTGCAAAAGAGTTAATATTTGCTATAATTTTATAGGAATTCTTATATTGGACTGATGTTAAATTATTATATGATTATGAGGAGCAGATTATTTATTTTGTTAGGTATTTTGTTTATGACAGGGCGGATGGTGGCTCAAGGTTTTGATTTTACGGCATTAGATTCGTCGTACGTCACTTGTTCTACCGGTGGGTATTATTCTCCTTATTTTGAAGATGGAGTTGTTCCAGGCCGACATACTGTCATTACGGAACAGGGATTTGATAGCATAGTTCCGAGTTTGCAGTTGATACCACAGGGAGCTAAGAGTTCCGTTCGTTTGGGCAATAGCGAAGTGGGCGCCGAGGGAGAGGCTATTACTTACGACATTTTGGTTACAAAGGATAACGCTATTCTCTTGTTGAGCTATGCTGCGGTGATGCAAAATCCCGACCATATTGCTACGCGTCAACCCCGATTTTCGCTTGATATCCTCGATTCGAGGGGAGTTAATCTCGATTATTTGTGTGGGTCGTTCGATTTTGTAGCGAGTGATAAATTAGGGTGGCAAGGCGAAGACCCTATGTGGAAGGATTGGACTACGATAGGTCTCGATTTGAGCGGGTATGTAGGCAGTCGTATTCGCATTCGCCTCACCAATCGCGATTGTGCCGAAAAAGGCCACTATGGATATGCCTATTTCACGTTGAATTTCATGGCATGTAACATCCAAGCCACTCAATGCGGTTCAGCCCCAACCAACACCTATGTGGCACCAGCGGGGTTTAATTACAAGTGGACCACGGCGAGCAATCCGTTCAAGGTGATTTCGACCGACCAATCGCTCGAAGTGCCAATGGATTTCACCGAATACGTTTGCACAATGTCGCAAATCGGTAAAGATTACTGTAATTTTTCAATTCACTTCGTGGCTGAGCCTCGTTACCCAGTGTCGCAATTCAACGCCAAAATCATGCGAGGCTGTGCCGATACGCTCTTTTTGCAAAACACGAGCTTCATCTCTAACGACGGTGTCAATCCTAAAGCTAAGCATGAGGCTGTAGATAGTGCAGTGTGGGACCTTGGCGATGGCCGTGTGGTGCCAGCTACCGAGTCGGTGCTTCCAGTTGTGTATGCTCGTAGCGGACGTTATACAGTGAAACTACGCTCATATTTGCAAGGAGGCAAGTGCTTCAACGAATGCGAGCAGACATTCGAAGTTGTAGGTATCGAAAGACATATCTACACCGATAAGTCAATCTGTCGTGGCGACTACTACAATTTCAATGGCCGATATCTCAGCGAAGCTGGTCGTTATATCGACACCATCCGCGATGGTGTATGCACCGAAATTCATACTCTCGACCTCACAACCAATCGCACCTACAACTTTCGCGAGCATGTATTTATCTGCAAAGGCGATAAATACAACTTCCGTGGTCAGATTCTCACCAAGCCAGGCATATATGGCGATACACTCATCAGTTCTAATGGTTGCGACAGTATCTATGAGGTGATACTCAACCTTGTGCCAG
>JAFYMM010000351.1 GCA_017550055.1 Paludibacteraceae bacterium | reverse complement strand
TGCCGACATGGGGATACAGATTTACTATATTTTAGCCTCAATCTACGGGTTTATTTGCTGGAGTTGGGCAATTGGCAACAAAACCAACAAAGACGCAGTAGAGGAGCTAAAAATAAGCCACACACCCCGTCGCTTAATCACCCCGTTGAGTATAATTGCCACGATTCTCACTTTTGCCATTGCATATATTCTAATCTCATTTACCGACAGCAATGTGCCCTGGTGCGATAGCTTTACTACCTCGCTAAGCATTGTTGCCATGTGGTTGATGGCACGCAAATATATTGAACAATGGTGGGTGTGGCTCGTTGTTGACGTGGTGAGTGCTGGAGTGTATATCTATAAAGATTTATATTTCACTGCTGGATTATACGCTTTCTATGCCGCAATCGCTTACTTTGGATACAAAAAATGGAAAGAATTGATGCTAACACAATGATAGGTTACGATTTCAAGCCCGAGGCTGTAGTGGTGGGTGGTGGAGATTTTCCCTCTCACAAAATGGCGTTATCTATACTCCACAGCACACAAAAGGTGGTGTGTTGCGATGGTGCTGCCGATGAATATCTTTCGCATGGATTCACTCCATGGCGCATAGTCGGCGATGGCGACTCGTTGAGTTACGATACTATAGCCAAATACAGTGATATCATTCGCATCAATCCCGACCAAGAAACAAACGACCAAACAAAAGCCATTGAATACCTTGCAAAAAGGGGAATAAAAGATATAGCAATCGTAGCTGCCACTGGTCGTCGCGAAGACCACACTCTCGGCAATATTAGTTTGCTCATCGAGTACCTTCGCATGGGATTAAATGTAAGAATCTATACCGACTATGGTGTGATGGTGGCTTGCAGTGGCAATAACTCATTTTTATCACCAAAAGGCACAGCCGTGTCGATATTTGGATTTGGCACCAAGGGAATGCAAAGCGAAGGTCTTGCCTATCCCATTCGCGACTTCACTTCATGGTGGCAAGGCACACTCAACAAAACTACCTCCAACCAATTCTCAATTCACTGCAAAGGTGAATATATCGTATATATTGGCTACGACAAATAGATTTTATCGTCGGTAGGCACAATGTTTATCGTCGGTCTAAGCCTTGTTATCGTCGGTGCTATACCAAAGAATAAGTGCGATTCCTGTTATTTCCCTTTGCTAAAATTTTCCCATCGGAAATGAGACGATAAATATAACTCTTTGTTTGCGTGGGCTTTAACCCTAAAAATGCAGCAATTTCAATTGTTTTACATTCACCATTCTTTGCTATAAACTCTAAAATAGCGTTTAGTTTATCGTCGGTCTGAGCCTTTTTATCGTCTGTGAGCGATAAAGAATCCTCTTTATCAAAACCTTCAGGAGCCTCAATTATTAGGTATCTGTTTTTCAATTCATGATTTTTATTCATGAGAAGGTTTTGGAAAAATTTCTCTAAAAACGAGAAATCATAATCAATCCCAAGTTGAGAGTTTTTATAATTTGCCCTAACCAAGGCATTTCTAAAATACCACGAATGCTCTTCAAATAGGGTATTTGTAACATTATAACCAATTGAACGTAAGTATTGGATTATAAATACAGCTGT
>JAFYMM010000350.1 GCA_017550055.1 Paludibacteraceae bacterium | reverse complement strand
CAACCATTGCAAACTAAATTCGATGCTGTGATTGACCTAACAGAAAATGACCATCTACCTTTGAAATATTTGTTGGCGCAATCAAAAAGCGATTTGCGTTGTGGCAAGAGCAGAGTGGATAACGAATTGTACGATTTTGTTATAGAAATGCCCCCTCACCCTGTCGATGCCAAGACTGGAATGCCACGAATGGACTATAACTACATCGGCAATTTGAGCGAACAGATAGTTCGTTATCTGAAAATGATAAAATAATACACAATGAGAGTGTGTATTCCTTTCTTCCTAACCTGTAGTAAGGTGCAAGCAAACTGCAAGCAAGAAAACCTACACACAATGAGAGTGTGTATTCTTTGTACTAAAAAAAACTATGAAACAAATATTGTTATTGTGTATTATGCATTTTGCATTGTGCATTGGCATAAACGCACAACTATTATATGAAATATCTGGAAATGGACTTGCCAAATCAAGCTATCTCTTTGGAACTCATCACATGGTACCTGTCGAGACTGCTACCAAAATAAATGGTGTTTTTCGTGCATTCAATGATTGTAGTGCTATCGTAGGCGAATTTGTCGATGACAATCCTACTGAACTACAGCGTCAGATACTTGCAGCATCTAAAATGGAGGAGAGCATATTCAAACTGCTCACCCCCGAAGAAGAAATTTTGCTTGATTCTGCTCTACAAGCCGAACTTGGTCTGTCGTTGGCAAATGTTCAATATATGCGCCCTAACGTGATTGCTATGATATACGAAATGACTGTATGCGAGCGTGTTTTCAAATCACAATCAGGCGACGTATCTATTGATTCTTATTTCCAAATCGCTGCCTCTGAACTGGGCAAAGCTGTGTATGGATTAGAGACTGCCGACGACCAATTGAAAATGTTGTTGCGCTCAATTCCTGTCGAACGGCAGACAGAAATTCTTGTAAAGACTATTTGCAACACAAAGGATATCATTTCCGAAAACGCACGATTAGATTCTTTGTATATTTCAGGCAACTTAGATGCACTATACGACATGCTCATCGAAACCGAAGATATGACCGAAGCCGAAAAATTTCTATTCGTCGATGAGCGCAATATTGCTTGGCTATCTAAGATAGAAGAATATATAAAACAAGAGCCTTGTTTCATTGCTGTAGGCGCATTGCATTTGCCTGGCAATGATGGTTTGATAAACCTACTACGCAAGGCAGGTTATAAAGTAAAAGCAGTTAAATAAATTTACAATTCATAATTATTTTTATAGGTCATGAATTTAGGCTTATAATTAATAAAATTATGAATTATGAATTATGAATTGAATGAAATATGAACTTTTCAAATAAATTAGTCGGAATGGGCGTGGCTCTTGTTACGCCATTCAAAGATGATATGAGTGTCGATTATGAGGCACTCGAACGCTTGGTCGAATTCCAATTGCGCAATGGTACTGACTATCTCGTAGTGCTCGGAACAACTGGCGAAACTCCAACTCTAAACGATTCTGAGCGTCAAGCTATTGTTGATACTGTTGTTCGTATTAATGCTGGCCGTGTGCCTATCGTGCTTGGCATTGGTGGCAATAACACTATGGGGGTCGTAGAGCAAATTCGTAAGACTGATTTCACTAATATTGATGCCATTCTTAGTGTATCGCCTTATTACAACAAACCATCGCAAGAGGGCTTGTATCAGCACTATAAGACTATTGCCGAAAGCACTTATATGCCTATTATTATCTATAATGTGCCGGGCAGAACAGGTGCTAATATTTCGGCAGAAACTACACTCCGTTTGGCTCACGATTTTCATAATATCGTAGCTATCAAGGAGGCATCGGGCAATTTCAAGCAAATCGACGATATCATCAAAAACAAGCCTGCCAACTTTATGGTTATTTCTGGCGACGATGGCATCACATTCCCACTCATCACTCTTGGTGCTGTAGGTGTTATATCGGTGGTGGGCAATGCTTTTCCTAAAGAGTTCTCGCGTATGGTGCGCTTGGCTTTGCGTGGCGACCTCGAAGGTGCTCGTCGCATCCACTATAGCTTCGTCGAAATGATAGAACTATTGTTCGTAGATGGCAATCCTGCTGGGGTTAAGAGTGTGTTGTCTTGCATGGGATTGATAAACAACGTATTGCGCCTACCTCTCGTGCCTACCAAAACTACTACACTCGAAAAAATACAAGATGTTTTGAAAACGCTTAGTTAAAAGTAGGGACGCACGGCTCGTGCCTTCGCCCTCAAATTGACTATTTTGACATTATAAACAAATGCGTAAAATACTGACAATTATAACAATATTAAGCATATCGCTCATGAGCTATGCGCAACTTAACACCGACCGATTGACTTCGATTGGTCGCAATGCGCTGTATTTCGAGGATTATGTGCTTTCTATTCAGTATTTTAATCAAGTTATCAAAGCTAAACCTTATCTTATCGACCCTTACTATTTTCGTGCAATTGCCAAAATACAACTCGAGGATTATGTTGGTGCCGAAGCCGACCTTAATATAGTCATCGAACGCAATCCGTTTATTCACATGGCATATTATGCTCGTGGATTTGCTTATAAACGACAAGGCAAATGGAACGAAGCAATATCCGATTTTAATCAAGCCCTCGTGCATGCTCCCGATAATGCTATCTATATCATCAATCGAATTGAGGCGTACGACGAATTAGAGCGATATGATGAGGCTTTGAATGATATTGATTTTCTCATTCGTCGTTCTCCTAAAGAGACTGAATTGCAATTCGAAAAAGGTCGTATTCAGTTGATTAACAAAGACACATTGGGTGCTTTCAATACGTTTAACCATTTGGTTAATATCGATAAACACAATCCTGAAGCTTGGGGCGCTCGTGCTTTGATAAATATAATTATGGACCATCGCGACGATGCTTTAGATGATTATAATCAGTCAATTAAACTAAAAACTCGTAATCCTAACGCCTATATCAATCGTGGTATTCTCAACTATGAGAAGCATCGTTATCGTCAAGCTTTAGCCGACTACGACAAGGCTGTCGAACTCGATTCTACCAACGTAGGTGCTTTGTTCAATCGTGCTCTTTTGCGCAACGAAGTGGGGGATTATCACACTGCTATTACCGACCTCGACAAGATTCTCTCGTTGGATCCTAATCTCTCAGAGGCTATCTATCAGCGTGGTATAATTAATGCTCATCTTGGCAATAATCGTGAAGCTATCGACGATTTTACAGCTATAATAAACAAGCACCCTAATTTCATTCCTGCGCTTTATGCTCGTGCCGAAATGTATGACCGCTTGGGCAATGCCAAAAAGGCCTTTATCGACCGCGATAATGCCTATAAAATAAAGGAAAATCACGATAAATCAGGTGTCGATACTGATGAAGATGAAATCGATACATCGGCTAAGGTTGTTGTAGATGACGAATCTGTAATTAAAGGTATAGCACAACTATTTGCTTCTAATGCCGATTCCGACGGAGCTAAAGGTGGTATTCGTGGTTATGTTCAAAATCAAGCAGTTGCTCTTAACAATCAGCCT
>JAFYMM010000349.1 GCA_017550055.1 Paludibacteraceae bacterium | reverse complement strand
GAAATAGCCAGTGTGTGATTGGTTTATGTATGAAATGCCCGCTTTAGGATTGAAGAAATTGTAGGTTTTATGTATGTTGAGTATGCTCAAATCCTCGTCGTTGACGCCATTGATTTGGTAGTTGATATGGCGATATTGCATGTCGGCGTATAGGTTGAGAGTCTTTGTTGCTTGCCAATTGGCTTTGGCATAGATGTTTGCATCGAATTTGTCGCCACGGCTACGGTAGTATTCTATTGGAAATGAGGAATGAGGAATGAGGAATGAGGAATTATTGAGTGATATAGGGTTTCGGAGCCAAATGACATTGCCCCAATGGTTGCCGTTGTAGTTGTTGGCACCACCACCAAAAGAGGCTTGTAGTTTGGAAGAGTGATAGTTGGCAGCAACGACGGCGCCATAGAAATGATTGGCAAGGTGTTTTTGGCGGACGAGATCGGAAGAGTTAGGAGTTAGAAGTGAGGGATTAGGAGTGATTCCGTAATCGGATAGGTTGGCATCGCACTTGTATTGTTCGTAGTAGCCTGCGCCATGAGTGTAGTGGAGGGCGGCGTTGATGTCCCAAGAAGATGAGAATTGGTGGGTTAGGTGCAACTGAGTGTGTTGTTGGGCGTAATTGTCAGTTTGATTGTCGTAGTAGGCAATATTGCCCTCGTCGTCGATATATTGTCCTGCAGGATTGTAGCGACGATTAGAGGCTAAATCTTCGGCAGAGACACCATCCCAAGCCATATATGTGCGCTCGTTGCCTCCGAAGAAGAGGAGTTTGAGCATAGTTTGGTCGCCATACCAAGATGCAGAGGAGTAGTAGGACAATAGGTCGGAGAATGCACGTTCGAGGTAGCCATCAGAGTTGACTTTAGAGATGCGAGCATCGAAAGCAAAGCCACTGGGCATGATGCCCGTGCCGATTTTAGCCTCTTCGCGAAAGGTGTTGTACATGCCTCCATTGAATGCGAGTTGGGCGTATGGCTCGGAGGTAGCCTTGGCGGTTTGCATATTGACAGAGGCACCAAAAGCGGCAGAGCCATTGGTGGAAGTGCCTACACCACGTTGAATCTCTACGCTATTGGTAGAAGATGCGATGTCGGTCATATTTACCCAAAAGACAGTTTGCGACTCAGAATCGTTGAGAGGAACTCCATTGATGGTGGTATTGATGCGCGTGTGGTCGGTGCCACGGATGCGGAAATAGGTGTAGCCGATGCCAAGGCCATCGTCGGATGTAGCCACGAGAGAGGGTGTCATTTGTAACAGGAAAGGGAGATTGACGCCTGTGTTGGAGAGTTGGAGGGCTTCGGACTTGATTTCTTGCTTAGAGAGTGTGCCTGGATTACTTACGCGCGTTGAGGTGACGGTGATTTCCTCGAGGTTGGCATGTTGGGTCTCGGTGGAATCGTTGTAATAGGGAGTAAGGAGCAGGGAATAGGGAGCAGGGGGTAATGAGCAAGGAGTGGGATGAGCTAGAAGCAGATTTGTTGCGAGGATTGCAATTGTGGTGAGAATTGATTTTTTCATTTTGTTGAACATTTAATTGTGTGAATAATTTAATGCTCAACTCATAGGAGATAGTAGAAAATAAAAAAAAGTAGTAAGTTTTTTTTTACTTGCTACTATAGGTTTCAAACTTCTTCCCTTGGCAGCATAACCTGCCCAGGTTCAAAGGGTGTAATCTCAGCCAATTTATAATGATTAGTTAATAGTTATTAACGATTAGTGGTTAACTATTCTTTAATTATTACAAAAAAAAGGCACCCCTATAGTTAAGACGATGCAAAGATAGTTATTTTAATTCACAATTCATAATTCACAATTCATAATTATTGTTAAAAGTTAATTTAGGAGGATTTTTATTCGTAAAAAAAGAGTAACTTTGTCGTGCAATATAAAATTGGTTGAATAATGGAAGAATTTAGATTTATACCTAATGATGTTATTTATGTAGAAGCCACCTCTGTTGATCTCTCAAAATCAATAGAAGATATAGATGTGGATTTTTATCGTAATATATTTAAGTTCGGAGAAAAGCGGTTTGTGTATTTGCCAGAGGTTGTGAGGTATTTTATGCCAAATATTGAGTTTGATAAGCAATCATTGTTTGATGTTGTTATTAGGTTGAGTGGGTTGGATATAACCGGGTCTGGTTTTATTGTAGTTGAGGAGGATGGTATGCTTTCTTTTTGGGATTTTGATGATATTTATGATAATCATGCAAAAAGTCAGTTCTGTTTAAAAAAATTAGATTTTAGATCTATATCTAAAGGTAGTGGAGTTTGTTATTCTTATAAACTTTCTTTAGCAGATAAAGGTGTAATAGAAGATGATGTTTGTTTGTCAGAATCATTGATAGATGATAGTGAAGACGTTTCGTTTGATTCTATTCAGTTTCGCGTGTGCAAATCAAAATTAACAGATATCACTTGTTTGGGTATGGGATTGATAGCTTCTCCTGAGCACGATGAAGAAATAGAGGAGCTGACTGCACAAGTGACTACGGCAATTGAGCGTTTGAAAAAGTTAGGCGTAGATTATGTAGCAATATTGAATATCGTAAAAGGTGAACCTAAATTGAGTAGAATAGTTGTTGATGATAGATATAGGATATTTTTGCCGGACTATCAGAATATGGAGATTGAGATGAGACCAACAGCTAAAGCATTGTATTTGTTGTATTTGAAGTATGCCGATGGGATAGCATTTAAAGATTTACCAGATTATAAAGATGAATTGATGAAAATATATGCAAAAGTGACGAGTTTGTCGAATGAAGATGCTCAACGTGAAGCTGTAGAGGCTCTTGTAGATCCATTTCAAAATACGATAAATGTTACTTGTTCTCGCGTGAAGGAGGCATTTGTAAGTAGATTTAATAATGACTTAGCTGATTATTATGTGATTTCAGGTAAGCGAGGTGATGCTAAAAAAATTAAATTGAATCGGGGCTTGGTGGAATTGAAGTGTATGTGGTAAGATTGGTGATAAGACTTGCCAAAATTTTATGGTGTGATATAATGGTTGTAACTTTGCAGCGTAAAAAACAATTAAAATATTTTGCGCTATGAAAGAAAATTATGTAAATGTATGTTTCGTTGTCGACCAAAGTGGTAGTATGCACGGGTCGGAATCTGATGTTATCGGTGGTTTCCAAAAAGTAATTGAGGAGCAACGTGTTATTAAGGAAGGAAAATGTACTGTGTCGGTGTTTAAATTTGAGGATGAGGTAGAGGAGTGTTTTGTGGGAAAAGATGTTAATGAGGTGGGTGAATTACAGTATTCACCAGGAGGTTGTACTGCATTGAATGATGCAGTGTGTGTGGCTGTTGATCGTATGGGCGAGTGGCTTGCTGCGATGCCTGAGGAAGAACGCCCGGCTATGAATATGGTTGTCGTAATTACTGATGGTATGGAAAATGCCTCTCGTCGTTTTTCGCATAATGATGTGAAACAACGTATCCAGCATCAAGAAGAGGTTTATAATTGGAAATTTGTTTATCTTGGAGCTAATATTACAGACGCACAAGAGGCTCAAGATTTAGGTTTTCAAAGAATGGCTTTTTCTGCTAAAGGCGATTTAGCTGATAATTTAAGTGGATTTTCTAATCGTATATTTTATAAAATGCGTGTGGAAGGTTTATCTTGTATTAAAGAGAATCTTTTTGATGAAGCTCTTAATGAAATGACAGAGAATTATGAAGAAAAACTTGGGCATGAAATAAAAAACAAGAAGGTATCGAAGAGCAAGAAGTAGCTTTTGCAAACTTTGCAAATGGGGTGTGTAAATATGATTGTTTCCTTCAGTAGAGGTTGCTTGTACCTTGCTTGATAGTTGGAATAAAAAGAGAGATTAACTCGGTGAGTTAATCTCTCTTTTTCTGTTGTCTCACGAGGATTCGAACCTCGACAGACAGAACCAAAACCTGTAGTGCTACCATTACACCATGAGACAATCGGTTGCTTTGTTTTTCAAAAGCGATGCAAAGTTACGACTTTTTGTTGAATTGTCCAAATATTTTTGCAATTATTTTTAAAGTTTTTTATAAGTGATTGATGTATAGAGAGAAAAAATTGTTATTGGTGCGATATTAAGCAGTTTTTTATTGTGTTTTTGTAGGAAATGGTGCGTTTTATATTTATTTAAGGTGTGTGGTTTGGCTATTTTTGGAGCGTTTTGAACGAAAGTAGGTGAATTGTTACGCAAATTGCGATGAAAATGAGTAGGATTTTTAGCCAAATTGGATTGACAATATAGGCAGAGAGTAGGATTGTAGCCCATAGGGTAGATATGGAGATTATTTTTGCGCGTAGGGGAATGGCTTTGTGGATAAGGTAATTTTTGATGTATGGACCGAAGAGATGATGATTGAGAAGCCATGTGCGCCAATGGGAGTTGGCTTTGAGGAATAGCCAAGAGGCGAGTAGGAGGAATGGAGTGGTGGGTAGTACGGGGAGGAACATGCCGAGTGTGGCAAGTCCGACGCATAGGAATGCTATTATATTTAAGATGATTTTCATATTTTTGTTTTTAGAGATGAAGAGAGTGAAATATGAGTTTTTTTATTCTTATTTATTGCTTTTTATTCTTTGTTTCTTAATTAAATTGTATGTTTGGACTATGATGATGGCGAAGATGAGGCGTGGGATGATGAGGAAATACCATGCGACACCGAGCATGCAGAAGATGGCTGTGTCTTCGATGATGGAGTGGTTGACGCAGATGTGGAGGTTGATGCGGTGTAGTTCCTCGCGGTCGGCTCCAGATTCTTCTATTTCTTGCGCCATAATGCCTGCGCCATAGGTGAGACCTACGATTTGGGCTACAAGCCAGAGGAATGCGCTATCGGGGTGGAGTCCGCAAAGGCGCATGAGTGGAGCGAGTGGACGTGCTATTTTGTTGATTATGCCATAGCGTTTGAGTAGGAATTGCCCATACATTAGGGCGGTGATTATTAGTATTATTTTGACGCAGAGAGAGGCTGTGTTTGTGAGCCAATTAAGGAGTTGAGAGTTGAGGGTTGAGAGTTGAGAACTTGTGGGTGTTAGAGTTTCGGTTTGATGAGTTGTGAGGGATAGAGAGTCGGGGAGGATGAGGTTGAGGAGGATGCCTCCGAGGATGCTGAAAGTAAGGCGAAGGACAAGAGTTTGCCAAAAAGGAGTGCCAGAGCGACGTTGAACGGCACATTCGATAGGTAGATTGTGAGTGATGAGGCACATCAATGCAAGGATTGTGATTTCTCTCATAGAGAGAGGGAGAGTTGCGATGATGGCGATAGGAGCGTAGAGAGGGAGGAAAAGAGAGGAAAAATATACCACTGCGGCATTGCCTTGGAGGCCGATGAGGTGGAAAAGTGGAGCGGTATAGGTGGAAATCCACTCAATTATGCCGTAAAAGTCGAGCAAAGTGACTACAAATGATACAGGGACTATGATGCGTATAATCCAAAGAGCTGTTTTTAGTGCGTTGCGTAGTATAGTGGTCATAATATACTGTTATACAGGGAAATAATGATAGATAAGGGTGTGCCTAAAAACAAGAAAGGGCAGCCCTCGCGGCTACCACAATCCTTTTTTAACCTTAAATCTAATACCATGAAAAACACGTTGCAAAGTTACGACTTTTTTTTGAATTGACCAAATGTATTTTGCTTAAAATTTAAGGTTTAACTTTATTTAACTTTTATTTGTATTTATGTGTATTTGTTGGGGTTGGGTTGGTTTTTAGATGACCTAGATAATTTAGACCGCTTTGCTATTCTAAAATTATAAATTGAAGAGTTTTTTTTGAGGGATAGGAAAGAAAAAGCAGACACTCAATAGATGTGTGTCTGCTAATTTTTTAAATTATTGTCTATCAAAAATTCATATTCTCTACCTCTACGCCCATTACATTATAAGTTTTGCCGTCTCGGATAATATAAAGTTGACCATCTTGGATGATTTTTTGAGTAGTCGGAGTTGGGGTTGTGATTGTTTCGATATTAGTTTCAGGGTCTTCTGCGCCAGCAGAAAGGCATTTACATGCTGCACCAAAGCGTTGTTTTTCTTCTTCGTCTATTGAATAAAGCATTTGACCATTGCGACTAACGCATACTAAAAATTCTCCAAGATAACCACATGTTTCAATCTGACGATCTTCTGGTTCTTCTATTAAACGAAAATAATCCCCAGAACGAGAATCTTTGCTCGAAATCCAACCCAATGTTTCTATATAAATGTCCTGTGAGTCAAATTCCCACATTTTATACTCATTGCCATCTAATAGGGTGATTGTAGATACTTTGGTTACTTTCTTTTTTTCGAGAGGTTCTTTTTTGGTTATTAATTCTCCATTTTCTTCGACTTTGACATAGTGCCAATCAACAATGACTGAAATTTTATATTCTCCTACTGTTATACGAGGAAATAATGTGTCTACGTCTGCCATAAGATAAGAAAGGTAATCACCTTCTTTCAATGTCCAATCGTAAAAAACTAAATCTTTTTCATACGCTGAACTATAAATTAGGACTTTATTGTCTTCTTCTCTTAAAAGCACAGTAGCTTTAGGAGTTGAAGTTTCAAAAACTAAATATTGCTTGCCATTGAGTTCTACAGTTTCAGTTGGCATTGTAAGAGTAGAATAACTATCTTGGCAATCAACTATCCAATTTAAAAACGTGGTACGTTGTAATCCTGCTAAAGTAGGAAATAGTTTTTCGATATCGGTTTGCGAAAATAATTGCAAACTCATCAATGAGCAAATTAGAAAAAATGATATTCGTTTCATGGTGAAATCCCTAATTTGTGTCGGGCGCAACCTTTATGAATTGATGTTGGGGTGTAAAAAAGCGAGAACTTAACTTTCTCGCTGTCTGTAGGTATTTGGCGTGACCTTGAATG
>JAFYMM010000348.1 GCA_017550055.1 Paludibacteraceae bacterium | reverse complement strand
GCTCGCCTCCTCGACAACTCAAATATGACTCGCGAAGAACAATTCGAACTCCTCAAATCTTGGTTCGAAGAAACAATCGCGTGAAAAAACATTCATATATACTAATAAAAAAGGCTGACTAACGAAATCGTTAATCAGCCTTTTACTTTTTCAATAGCGATATTACAAGAATCGACTATGGCACTGGGTCGTAACCACTGCCTCCCCATGGATGACATCTGGCAATACGTTTCACCGCAAGCCACAAACCTTTGAATGGACCATGTTTCTTAATCGCCTCTATTGCATATTGTGAACATGTAGGGGTGAACCTGCATGTAGGTGGAAACAATGGAGATATACAGGCACGATAGAAATATATAGGCATCAATAATATATACTCAAGAACCTTTTTCATCCTTTACACTCAATAGATTCAACACTTTGCATTTCTACTAATTTAGCCAATATCTTGAACATTCGCCCTTTCAAAAAATCAAATTCAGGCAATTGATTATGCACAGCAGTGAATGCCACATCCATCACTAAACCTTTTGCATCCAACACCTCATTGAGTTCATGTTGTTGCAAACGATATGCCTCACGAATCAAACGCTTGAAACGATTACGGTCAACAGCATGCTTGAATTGTTTTTTAGGCACAGAGGTCAACACCCTCACCGTAGCACGCTTATCGCCCTCAACACGCTCCTCTACACGATAAACCACACGCAAAGGAAAAACCAAGAATGCTTTTCCCTCACGAAACAACTGTGATATTGTGGTTTCACCACAAAGATGTTGCGATTTATTAAATCCGTTTTTCATAACTTATAAAAAAGACAGAAGAACATAAGCACAAATATATGTATAAATTATGTCCTTATGTTCTTCTGCCTTTCTAAATAATTTATATAATTATCTACGTTTGTGATTTTCTTTGATGAAGTCATCAACTGCCACAGTCAACGATGTATATTTAGGCGATGGCACTTCGATATCAACACGAAGATTAGCCTCTTTAGCAGCTTGCGCTGTTGTTCCGCCAAGACAACCAATCACAATCTCACCTTGCTCGAAGTCTGGGAAGTTTTTCTTCAACGCAGCAATACCTTGTGGCGAGAAGAACAACAACATATCATAATTAAACTCTTCTTCTGGAGTGAAATCGTTGCTCACTGTGCGATACATAAGGCCAACGCTATGATTCACCTTATGCTGTTCGAGCATAGCAATCATTTCGTCGTTGTTATTATCTGGTAAAACAACTAAAAATTTCTCATCTGCATGCTTATCAACAAGAGTAAACATATCAGCCAAACGACCTGACTCTGGGAAGAACACTTTGCGTTTACGATAGTTGATATACTTCTGCAAATAGTTAGCCACCGATGGCGAAATACAGAAATAACGCCAATCATCATTCACCTTCACGCGAGTCTCTTCTGCCAAGCGGAAAAAGTGTTTTATACCCACAATTGAGGTAAAAATTATTGCAGAATGCTCAGCAATGTTTACTTTTTGAGCACGAAATTCCCTTGAACAAATAGGGTCTACCTTAATAAATGGACGAAAATTTACCTTAACGTTGTATTTTTCCTCCAAATCCAAATATGGAGATTTGCCAGTTTCTGGTTTCGGTTGCGAAACGAGTATCTTCTTAACCTTCAATGCTATAAGTATTAAAAATTAAACCATATTTACCACTATTGAAGCTACTTTTGCAGCCACTAAAAGGGGCAAAATTTCCGAGGTGCAAAGATACAAAAAAATATAGAATAATGAGCTAATTCCTGTATAAAAAATTTGTAATAGTTTTATAAATAGTGTTATAAGCACAAAAACACCCATTGTCAACAGCAAAATACTCCATACTAAATCGGGGACTTCGGGCATATAAATCCGACAACAAGCCACAGGCAATAACATCAAACCAAACACGGCAACAATCACAAAATAGTCGGTGGAAAATGCTCGCACCGCATCTCTACCTCCAAACACATATCCCACAAATCGTATCAATGCCCACTTAAAACCAAAATATGCGGAAATAATAACAAAAAGAAAAGGATACAGAATAGGGTCAGGCAAAACCAACAGCACATAACTCGACACAACAGCAAACCACAACAACAGACTAGCCCACATCGATGTTGACTCCTGGTCATAATTCATCACACGCCCTTGTTTGTTAAGCAAATTTCGCACATATAGTGAATATTGCTTGCGATGGGCCGACAGAGATAGTGCTAATGCAACTAAAACAATCAGCACAAGCTCACCAAACAGCGATGATGACGTAATCGTTTCTATTCGCAATTTAGAATATAACTCTGGATTATGCATTACTGAAAATTGAAAATTAACATTGTCGATTTTTCTTCGCTTAGCATAGTTCAAACATGTTGACTCTGCCTTTATTTACCGAAAAAAATCAACCTCTAAACATGAAATATACTGCACCAAGAAGGCAAAGACCTGCCCAAACAAAATCCCATTTGAATGGTTGTCCCATATATATCATTGCAAACGGGATAAATACACTCAATGTAATAACTTCTTGAATGATTTTCAATTGTGGCAATGAATATACGGTAATACCTATACGATTGGCTGGCACCATAATGATATATTCACAAAGGGCTATACCCCAACTCACCAAAGCTGCCACATACCAAGCCTTAGAACTCATATTTTTCAAATGACCATACCACGCAAAGGTCATAAAACAGTTGCTCAACACGAGCATCAACACCGTAATCACATACGGACTAAAAATTTTTGCTATCATATTTATTAATGTCTATAATCAACAGTTTTTGGTTAATAATTTGTATAAATCGAACAAGGCCTGATTGGCTGTGCGTTGCTGATGTTGTTGGCGAGTGGTGGTGAATACATAACGATTGCAAACTACTTCATCTCGCGAGGCTATAGCTACATACACCAATCCGAGAGGTTTCTCTTCGGTTGCTCCTGTCGGTCCCGAAATACCTGTTGTGGCAATAGCATAATCGGCACCCGTTGCCTCCAAACACCCTTTAGCCATTTCGATGGCAGTCTCTTCCGACACAGCTCCATATTGCTCCAAAGTTTCGTGGCGCACACCAAGCAATCGCTCTTTCAATTCATTGGAATAAGCAATAATACCGCCTTTGTAATATGCCGAAGAACCAGGCACCTCGGTTATCATATTGCCAATCAATCCACCTGTGCAACTTTCAGCCGTAGCAAGTAAGGCGCACCTACGGTTCACTATCTTGCCAATTACCTTGGATATGGTGTCATCATCATAACCATATATATTATCGCTAATAATAACATTCAACTCCACAATCTGCTCGGCTACCTCTTGCTCTAATTTTGCTTTATCTTCTCCGTAGGCCGAAAGTCGCAATCTCACTTTGCCTGCCTCTGGCAAATAAGCCAACTTGATATGTGCAGGCAAAGCATCTTCCCAATCGGCAATCTTATCAGCCAAGAACGATTCGCCAATGCCGAAGGTCAATATAGTTTTATGCACAATAGCTTGTGAACCTAATTGTTCTTCCAACAATGGCAATACGCTGTTTTGCATCAACCACTTCATTTCGAATGGCACACCGGGCATACTGATAACAATTTTTTCGACGGAAGTGTCAGTCTTCTTCGGTGAAGGTTGCTTGAAGGTTGCTTGAGGTATAGTAAAAACCATACAAGGTGCAGTTCCCACCTCGTTCAATATCACTTTACACTTGCTTGGCACGAGGGCTTGTGCTTGATTTATCTCTGTGAAGGGCAATCCTCGACGGTCAAAAAACTTCTTCACATTGTCGTAAGTAGGCTGATGACGCACAAGTGTATCATCAAAATAGTTACACAACACGGTCTTAGTAATATCATCCTTTGTTGGACCTAAGCCGCCAGTTATAAGCACCACATCTGCCTCTGAGAGCGAGCGGTCTAACTGCGTGCGAATATCATCTGCTCCATCCGATATTACACTAATATTAGTTACCTTAATGTTGCGCTTGTTCAACTCCTCCGCCATCCACGAAGCGTTGGTGTTGACCACTTGACCAATAAGCAATTCGTCGCCTATATTTATTATATGTGCTGTCATACACGGAATATCTGTTTTACACCTTTGATTGTGCGTATTTTTTTGAATAAAGTCTCAAGTTGCGATGCCTGATGCACCACTAAAGTTATGGTTCCCTCAAACAATCCTGCATTAGAATCGACTGATATAGAACGCATATTAACTCCTGGCTCTTTGCTGATTACGGAAGTAATATTAGTTACTATGCCTATATCATCACGTCCAATAATGCGTATTGTCGTTGTATATTCGCCGCCCGTAGAACCACCAGCCCAACGGGCATTTACAATACGATAGCCAAATCGCGATATCAATTGTGGGGCATTTGGACAATCTTTTTTGTGAATTTTTATACCTCCCGTAACCGACACAAAACCAAATATCTCATCGCCATAAATAGGATTACAGCATCGAGCCAATGTATAATCTACGTTCTTTAGGTTTCTATCTATCACAAGGGCATCATCCTTAGCCGTGATGCGTTGCAACTCTGTCTCTTGCTCAAATCCATCTGCCGTACGTGGCTGTGCAGGCAACTCTTGTTGCTCAAATCCATCAACAAACCAATCTCTTAATTGCAAAAGATTCACCTTCTCCTGATTGATTGCCACATAAAAATCCGACAATGTCTTATAGCCCAATTTTCTATATGCACGCCCTATCAACGAATCGTCGAACTCTAATTTCCAATTCTTCAATCTACGGAGCAATGTCTCGCGCCCATTCTCTGCCTCTTTGTGTTCGGCTTCTTTAAGTGCTTGTTTTATTCTCGAACGAGCTTTTGATGTCTTAGTCCAATTGAGCCAATCGGCACGTGGAGTTTGTGTTGGCGAAGTAAGCACTTCTACTTGGTCGCCATTTTGCAATTCGTATTTGAAACTTACGTACTTGCCATTGACTATGGCTCCCATACATTGCGAGCCTATCTTGGAGTGAATGCCAAAAGCAAAATCGAGCACCGTAGCCCCACGATGCAACTGATGCAAATCGCCCTTTGGCGTAAACACAAAGACATCATCGTCATAGAGTTGCATCTTAAATTCATTCATCACATCTGCTCCATCCTCATCTCCTGTGCCTTGCTCAAGCAAATCACGCAAATTCTTGAGCCACTCATCCATCTGCGCCGAATCGCTCTTTCCGCCTTTGTATTTCCAGTGCGCCGCCACACCTTTCTCTGCCACCTCATCCATTCTCTCTGTACGTATCTGCACCTCTACCCACTTACCTTCAGGCCCCATAACTGTCACATGTAACGACTCATAACCATTGCTTTTTGGCACAGAAATCCAGTCTCGCAAACGCTTAGTATTGGCGGTGTACATATCTGTAACTACCGAAAATGCCTGCCAACATGCTGCCTTCTCTCGCTCTACGGGACAATCTATTATAATACGTATAGCAAACAAGTCATACACCTTTTCGAATGGCACTTGTTGTTTGCGTATTTTGTTCCAAATCGAATGAATACTCTTCGTTCTGCCCTTTATCGAAAATTTCAACCCCTCAGCCTCTAATCGCGCCTTCACTGGCTCAATAAATTTCTTAATATAAGCATCGCGACTACGCTTTGTTTCGTTCAATTTATGGGCAATATCTTTATATACCTCACGCGAAGTATATTTAAGCGACAAATCTTCCAACTCAGTCTTGATGCCATACAAACCCATACGGTGAGCCAATGGTGCATATAGATACGACACCTCACGCGCTATCTCTTGTTGCTCACTCTCGACATACCCTTCCAAATTACGCATTGTGTCCAATCGCTCCACAATCATAATCATAATCACTCGCACATCACGCGCAAACGATATCAACAACTTCCTAAAATTCTCACTCTCAACAGCCACCTTACGACTATACAAATCATACACTCTCATCAATCCCTCTACCAATTCGGCTGTAGTTTCGCCATAACGCTCCTCTACATACGACAGAGGTGTACCTGTCTTATAAATCAATGTATAAAGCAATATAGCTTCTATCGAATGATGCCCAAGCGAAATCTCACGATGCGCAATCATAGCCGTACGCATCGACTTAGCCAATGCGTCCAATGTCACATCATACTCCGTAGTAAACCTACGAATATCTTCTTTCAATCGTTTTAAATATTTCGCATCTATCTTTCTTCCCTCTACATCCATAAAGTCTCGATAGACACGCAAAAAATCTCTCTTTTCCATCTATAATTATATTCCTTTCAAAACAAATTCTACACTCTTATCCACAATTTTCAACAAATAAAATCCTTGTGGCTCAACAAAATTAAATGGTTCTGTCAACACCATTCTACTCCACAACCTACGTCCCACGGCATCAAAACAATACACCATCGCACCCGACGACACCCCTTCCAACTCACAAACTCCATTTCGCTTAACCATCACAACGGTCGCCATACTAATCTCTTCATCTACCGAGAGTTCGGCTTCTCCCACAAAAGAAAAACTAATCACGCCTTCTTTCTCTACAATATTTATCACAGAATAGTTTTCGTATGGCGAATAACTCGTTACATTAGCCGTCCCTGGAAACAAATCGCCCCCCTTGCCATAGTCATTAATCGGAGCTTTACCGTCTGCCTCTATCAAATCATACCCCTGCAAATATCTGTTGTTATTAGGTATATTATTATACCAATTATTTTCGTTATAAATGGTCTTTGTAATCATCAATCCATGCCCTGGCAAATATCTATCCCAACCTGTTTTTTGTCGATTTTCCAACAAAAAATAAGTAGCAGGATCTGGATT
>JAFYMM010000347.1 GCA_017550055.1 Paludibacteraceae bacterium | reverse complement strand
GTTGCACCTGCCAATTGAACGATATATGTTTCATAACGTTGATTGCCACCGAAGCCATTATATTGGTTTGTCATATAGCGAGAACCGTCTGCAGATAATCTAACTGCACCTTCAGCCACCATTGATTGACCATTATCATCTGTATAAGTCATATATTTAGCCAAATCAATAGCCCCATTTGTTTTCTCTTTTGTCCACTCAGTAAGAGTTTGAGATTTAGTAGGATCAGCAATAGAAGAAATATGTCCATAACGGAAATACTCTACTTTTGGAGTAGATAAAGATACCATACCATCGTTTGTTACAGACAAGCAACCTGCATCTTGCAAGCATGTAAACACATAAAGTTGTTCTGTTTCCAAATCTATAACAGCAGGATAATTTTGAACATAATCTTCTGTAGAATTTACATCCTTGTATGAGATATTCATTTTTGCATATCGACCATTTGCACTCATACGCAAGTCAGACAAATCGCCCATTGTACCTTGGAAGAAATAACCTGTTGACACAGCATTGATTGTAGCATAATAGTCTTCGCGTTGTTGCATCCACTCTTCAAACGCTTCGTTGTAACCTTCAGGGTCATCGAGCATATCACCATCAAAATCCACATCTGTTCCAGGGAAAATAGCATCAGTTTTACCACCTTCTACGATAGAAGCAGCAGCCACCCAACGAGTTGTCCAATCACCATCAGGAGTTGCTTCCAAAACAAAAGGCAACTCAAATTCAGCAGTTTCAACCACAAAACGCATCAAAATACGTTTTGCATCATCAGTAATACCACATGGAGCAATGAATTGCGCTGTTTGATTATAAATAGGGTCAACTTCTGGAAGAGGTAATTTTTCCATTGTATATTCACCATCCTCACCTTTTATATAAAGGTAATTTGCAGTTGTTGGAGAACCAAAAGAGACAACGAGATATTTACCATCATTTGAAATACAACGAGTTGCACTATATACTTTTTCCTTTGAAGTCAAACCATCAGGATGTTGTAATACTTCAAATTTTTTAGCTTCAGACCAAATTGCAGCTTGGTTTTTCCAGTCTATAGCAAGCTGTCCATTATCGTTTGCAGCCCATACAAAACAACCTCCATCATCTTGAATTTCACCTTCTAACAAAGTAATTCTCTTTGTTTCTGAATTATAAAAAACAGCTGCATCTTCCATATTTCCAGCAAGATATACGCCATTAGGCGATGTCATAGAAAAGGCAGCTCCATCTAATAATACATCAATTCTTTGCGCTTGCGCCAAAACAGAGCAAATAGCAAAAATAGCAAAAAGTAATAATTTTTTCATAAGCAAATAGTTTCTTAAAGTGTTTATAATTTCAAAAAAAGTAGAAGGTCTAAGATTGCAATCTTAAGACCAACTACTTTTTTTATATTTAATTTATTAATATTTCAAGCATTCTTCGCCATTAAGTACGCGAAGACCATTAGATGCTAATGCGCCAAGTTCATCTTCACCTGGATATACTTTTACAGGAGCGATAAAATCAACCATATCAGCGATATATTTAACGAAGCCTTTACCGTAAGCAATACCGCCAGTGATAAGGATAGCATCTACTTTACCTTTCAATACAGCAGCTTTGTCACCGATAGCTTTACCTACTTGATAAGCCATTGCATCATAGATAAGTTTAGCTTGTGGATCGCCTTCTTTTTCAGCTTTGATTTCTACTTGATAAGCATCGTTCAAACCAAGGTGAGCCATCAAACCACCATTACCAATCAACATTTTCTTAACTTCGTCTTTAGTATATTTGCCAGAGAAGCAAAGATTCATCAAGCCAGAAGCAGAAAGAGTACCAACGCGTTCAGGAGAGAAAGGACCATCACCACCCAAAGCACAGTTTACGTCGATTACTTTACCTTTTTGGTGAGCACCAACAGAAACACCACCACCGAGGTGAGCTACGATTACGTTCAATTCTTCGTATGCTTTGCCCTCTTCTTTCGCATAACGACGAGCAATAGCTTTTTGGTTCAATGCGTGGAAGATTGAGAGATTTGGAATTTCAGGACGACCGCTGATACGAGCTACGTCTTGCAATTCGTCAACTACTACAGGGTCAGCGATAACAGCTTTACAACCTAAACCTTTTGCGATGTCAGCAGCGATAAGACCACCAAGGTTACAAGCGTGTTCGCCATATTTAGCAGCGAGAAGAGTTTCGCGCATTTCTTCGTTTACTTCATAAACACCAGAAGCGATAGGGCGCAAAAGACCACCACGACCAACAATGATATCAAATTCGATAGCGATACCCTCTTCTTTCAATGCGTTGAGGATAGTTTCTTTACGGAATTCGTATTGTGATGCTACATTTGGATATGGAGCAAGTTCTTCACCTTGGTGACGCAATGTTTTTGTAAACACAGCCTCTTCATCGTGATATACTGCAAATTTTGTAGAAGTTGAACCTGGATTGATTACTAAGATTTTTTTCATATTTTGATTTTTTTTTAGTAGCGAATAACGAGTAGTAAAAGTGAGACTTTTACTCGTCTTCGCCTCGTTTATTTATTAAGAAAATTATAATTATTGAGCCAAAATAGCAGCCATACAGATGCTGTAGAATTTACATTCTTCGCTATCAGAGCGAGAGTTGAGAACTACAGGTTTTTCTGTACCTTGGAGAAGACCAGCCATACCTGCGCCACCGAAAGAAACTAAGCCTTTGTAGAAGCAGTTAGCAGATTGGAAGTCAGGGAAGATAAGCACGTCAGCATCACCAAGAATTGGAGATGGTACATTTTTAATACCGCCACG
>JAFYMM010000346.1 GCA_017550055.1 Paludibacteraceae bacterium | reverse complement strand
GGTGATTTGGCAAATTTTACTAAATATAATAGCGTTGATGGATTAACGAGACTTGCTTTGGAGGATAATGCGGCAGCTGTGAATTGGGGTGGATATTGGCGAATGCCTACTATGGCGGAGGTGGAAGAATTATTTGATAATTGTTCTTGGACGTGGACTACCAAAAATGGAATAAATGGATATCAAATAATAGGTAGGAATGGGAAATCTATATTTTTGCCCGCTGCAGGTTTTAGTGATTGGGATGATTTTTATGACGAAGGTGAATTTGCTGGATATTGGATGAGTGAATTGGGGCCTTATGAATCAGATGGAACTTATTTAGCATTTACAAAAAAAACTAAATTTAAAAATAAGTCTTTTTTTAGGTATCGTGGATATTCGATTAGACCTGTTTGTGTAATGCATGATATTGTAGAAGATACTGTGACGGTGTGTGCAGGCGAGAGTTATTGGTGGAACGGAATGGAGTATTCGGCATCGGGTGTATATGTCGATACGTTGCAAAGTGTGAATGGTAAGGATAGTATAATTATACTTAATCTTATTGTATTGCCAGAGGTGGTAGGCGTAGAAGATAGTGTAACAATCTGTTATGGCGAAACATATACATGGCGAGGTGTTGAATATTCAAACATAGGTGTATATCGCGATACACTTCAAAGCGCACAAGGCTGTGATAGTGTGGTAATACTCAATCTTAAGGTGGCGCATTCATATAGTGGGGGAGATAACGTTAGTCTTCAACCTGGTGAATCTTATGAATGGCGTGGCGAATCATATACTGCGCCTGGTGTTTATATTGATAAGTTGTTGACTGTAGATGGTTGTGATAGTGTTTTTACACTTACTATTATTAGGCGAAATGTCGTTGTAGATGCAATAAATATTGCAGAGCAGTGTGCTGGCACGGGTGTGTTGGATGTGGAGGTGTTGTTGTCGTCGGGGTTGGCGGATGAGGTTTCGTTTATATTTAATAAAGATGCTATAAATGCAGGGTTTGTAAATGTAAGATTGCCATACGACGAGCATATGCAGGTGCAATATACAGATGTGAGAGCTGGACGATATAAGGTTACAGTGATGGGGTTGTTTAATGGAGAGAAAGTGTTTGAAGAAGAGAAAGATTTGATATTCTTATATCCATCGACGGTGCTTATGCAGAAGTGGAACGATGTGGTGGCGGTGTTGACTCATGATTATAATGGAGGATATAATTTTGTAGATTTTCAATGGTATAAGAATGGGGTGGTACTGTCGGGCGAAACACATTCTTATATCCATCAACCATTAGAGTTTGGGGCTGAATATAGTGCATTGCTTACAGAAGACAATGGTTTGAAGATGATGACTTGCCCGTTGATTGCGACTAATCTTGTAGATATATCATTGTATCCGACATTATTGAATGGTGGTCAGAGGGTTAGATGTAATCTGTCAGAATCTGCAGTTGTTTATGTTTATGATATGATGGGCAAATTGTTGTCGAAACTGAATGTGCAGTCGGGCGAAACAGAGATGGAAATGCCTTATGTGGCTGGAGTTTATGTAGTTAAGATCGTTACTGATTTTAATAATGAAAGAAATATAAAATTGATAGTGAGATGAAAAGAGTATATTTAATATTGTTTTTGAGTGTATGGGCACTATTGCTTAGTGGGCAACATTATTTTGGTGTTGCTATAGGTGGTGTGGCTGATTATCAGTTTGATAATGTAGATAAAACAACATCACGTTTGGGCGGTGGTGCCGAATTTGGTGCGATATATCGATTGCAGAAAAATAGGTTTTTGTTTCAAACTGGATTTGGGATTGATTATTTTGTTTCTGTGTTGGGAGTTGATAGTATGAGTTTGTCGGCTAAAATGATTGATACAGGGGGAACTCCTTTTACTTACAGAGGGATAGTTTATGATAGAGAGGATAGAGCAAATGTGGTCGAATTGTCTGTGCCTTTGATGTTTGGTTTTAAGGTCTCTTCGTTTTATGCTTTAGTGGGTGCAAAATTTGCTTATCCGCTTATGGCTACAACGCGTCAAACTGCATTGTTGACAACTTATGGCGATTATAATGGTATGTTCTATGAGGACTTCTATGATATGCCACAGCATGGTTATGCGAATGGTCAGTCTGTAAGGAGTAATGGAAAGATAGATTTTTTGTATGATGTGAGAGCGTGTGCTGAATTGGGTGGGAATTGGACTTTATCGGGACTTAATGATAGTCAATTGGCGGTTGGGTTGTTTGCCGAATATGGAGTGATAAACACATTGAAGGGTGGAAATAAAAATTTGGTTGATGTTGATTATTCTAAATATATGAATATAACGTTAAATCACATTTATACTACAATGTCTCGAAATGTGGCTGTTGTTAATAATTTGCATATAGGTTTGCGTGTTGCTCTACTTTTCCCTGTTGAAAGTGTGGATTCAAAACAAGGAAAAAACGGAAAATGTATGTGTATTCGTTATGTTAATCGTAATCTTCGTAGAAGATAAAATAATAATGTTAGTTCTGATATTAAGGATTATGTGCTAAAAAATAATCAGTTGATGAGATATGCGAGAAACAAAATTATATTGAATTTGTATTGATTTATATTCTTTTTTGTTTTGCAATTCAGTGTTTTAATGTTGCAATTCAGTAGTGTTACACACATAATTTGTGTGTAACACTATTATATATGTATATTTTTTTGTAACTTTGCATGTTTTTGTATTTTGCCGTGCTATGGCATTATTTGTTTGAAAAAGAAATATATAGTTAATTTATTAATATGAAAAAACGTTTTTTATTT
>JAFYMM010000345.1 GCA_017550055.1 Paludibacteraceae bacterium | reverse complement strand
TGGCTATTATCATTTCGCTGATGGGCGTGCTTGGTTTGGTGCTTTTCGAAACTCAATATCGCCGTAAGGAGATTGGCATTCGTCGTGTCAATGGTGCTACTATTGGTGAAATATTGCTGATGTTCAATCGCAAATTCTTTATACTTGTCTCTATCTGTTTCTGCATCGCAGCACCAATTAGTTATTTTATAACCGACTACTATTACAGCACTTTTGCCTATCGTGCACCTATTCATTGGTGGGTGTTCCTCCTTGCCTTTGTAGCGGTATCTCTTATCACCGTCATAGTCGTAACCATCGCCAGTTTCCATTCCGCATCCACCAACCCAATCAAATCTTTAAAAACCGAATAACTATAGGGGACTCTTGTAGTCCCCTTCAATATTTTTGGTGCAAAAGTTAGGGAAACATTTGGCTGTTTTCTTGAAAAAGAGTATCTTTGCACTGATTATAGAAGTCCCATATAAATAAATTTTTATGACAAAAGCTAAAATATTAGTAGTTGATGATAATGCAGGTATACGTTCTGCGTTGAATGTCTTGTTGAAGCGTCATTTTGCTGAGGTGGAGTTGATTGCTTCGCCCAAACAGTTGCGTTCTACTGTGTTGACTTTCAAGCCTGATGTTGTTTTGCTTGATATGAATTTCTATACCGATATCAACACTGGCAACGAGGGGCTTTTCTGTTTGTCTGAAATAAAGCGTTATGCTCCGTATGTAGAGGTGGTACTTTTTACTGCTTATGCCGACATACAGCTTGCTGTCGAGGGTATGAAGCGTGGTGCGTTTGATTTTGTGGTTAAGCCTTGGGATAATGAGCGTCTTGTCGAAATTCTAAAATCTGCTTATAAGCGTAAAAAGAGTGAAACTCCTCGTAAGCAATCAACTTCTTCAACCGAAATGTTTTGGGGTGAGGGTGATGCTATGTGCTCTATACGTCGCAATATAGAGCGTTTTGCTCCAACAGATGTGACTATTCTGATAACAGGTGAAAATGGTACGGGTAAGGATGTATTAGCTAATGAAATTCATCGACTTTCCGACCGGGCTATGCGTCCTATGGTTTGTGTCGATGCTGGTGCTATCACCGAAACTCTTTTCGAAAGCGAACTATTCGGTCATGTCAAAGGTGCATTCACTGATGCTCATACTGATAAAGTGGGTAAGTTCGAACAAGCCAATGGTGGCACTCTTTTTCTTGATGAGATAGGCAATATACCATTGCATTTGCAAGCAAAGCTTTTGCGTGTATTGCAAAATCGTGCTGTAACTCGTGTGGGCGACACAAAAGAGCGACCAATTGATATTCGACTCATTTGTGCTACTAACAAAAATATTCCACAAATGGTGCAAGAGGGTACATTCCGTGAAGATTTGTTTTATCGCATCAATACTCTTCACGTTCAACTGCCTCCTCTTCGTCAGCGTACAGATGAGATACTGCCTTTGGCTGAGCGATTTGTAAAAGTATATGCCGAGAAATATCATCGTGCGGTTACTGCAATTTCCTCTGAAGCAGCAAAAGTTCTGTTAGCGCACACATGGAGTGGTAATATCCGTGAATTGCAAAATACTATTGAAAAGGCAGTTATATTGTCGGATGGAACAGAGCTGTTTCCATCTGATATTCAATTGCAAACATCATGTTCTTCATCTGTTATGGGTGGTAGTGGCTCAGAATCTCTTGAAACTCTCGAAATGGCAGAGGAGCGAATTATTCGTACAGCAATGGATAAATATGAGGGAAATCTCTCGCTTGTGGCAAAATCGCTTAATATCAGTCGTCCAACGCTTTATGCTAAATTGAAAAAATATAATATATAGGGCTATGAGTATAACCAACGTGATATTTATTTGTACTATTGTAGCAATTGTTGTGGCGGTAGTTGTTGGGTTTGTTGTGTATAGCAAGATGCGACATAGGGTTGATTATATGCTCGATGCTCTTGAGGATAAAGAGTTTAATTTCAGATTTAACGAACAGGTATTGATTGGGCGTGATTTTAATAAAACTCTGAATAGATTGCGCACTATTTTTGATAAAGAGCGACATGAAATTAGTGAACAAGAGCGATATTATGGGCAGATGCTTGACCATGTGCAGACGGGTGTGATGGTTGTTGATGATGGCATGGTTTCATATAGTAATAGAATGGCATCTCTATTGCTTGGGTTTTCTAAAATTAGTCATATCAGGCAATTATCGAATATCTCAGTTGAATTATATAATGCTTTTCGTGATGTGGTGCCTGACAATGAACAGCGAGTAAGTTTTTATACTGAACGTGGAGAATTGCGTTTGGCTGTTATTGCTTCGGAAACTGAAATTCATGGTAAACGAATGAAAATCATCGCTTTTAATGATATTAGCAATGATATGGCTGAAAATGAGGAGTTGGCATGGTCGAGGCTGATTAGGGTGTTGACCCACGAAATAATGAACACCGTAACGCCTATTGCCTCTTTAAGTGAAACATTGTCTGCTGATATTACTTCGCCTGATTTGCAGAGTGGATTGGAAACTATAGCTTCATCATCGAGAGGATTGATAAAGTTTGTAGATAATTATCGTACTCTTACTCGTGTGGCGGCCCCCGTAAAGCGAGCTTTTATGCTTAAAGAATTGGTAGAACGAGTGATAAATCTTGTAGGTCAGCAAATTACTGCTACTAATGTCATTTGTCGTTATATTGAAAAATCTGATGATATATTGCTTTATGCCGATGAAAATCAAATCACACAAATATTTATCAATTTGATTAGGAATGCAATTCAAGCAGGGGCAACAACAGTTGATATAGTCGGCGAAATAGAGACTTTCGACGCTGTGCGTGTTGATTTTATAAATAATGGCGCACCTATAAGTCGCGAAAGTCAGTCTCAGATTTTTATTCCATTTTTCTCTACAAAGCCTGATGGCACAGGTATTGGTCTTAGCCTCTCACGCCAAATCATGCGCCTACACAATGGGACTATTCGCCTTACTCGTAGCGATGAAAGGCAGACTGTTTTTACTTTAATCTTTAAGTAATTGTTAGTTCGATATAATAATCTGTGGGAGATAAATAATAAAATTCGCATTAAGTTAAAAATATGAAAAGAGCTATTATTATAGGAGCGACATCGGGTTTAGGACGTGAGATTGCTCTTAATTTGCTTCGAGGGGGTTGGCAAGTGGGAATTGCTGGTCGTCGAGAGGATTTGTTGAAAGAGGTGGTTTCTATGCCAGAGTTTGTAGGGAGGGTGGAGTATGAGCGAGTGGATGTTACTGCTGATGATGCAATAGATGCAGTGGAGCGTTTGGTTTCGAAACTTGGAGATATTGACCTTTTTGTTAATGTGTCGGGTGTGGGTTTTCAAAATCCTACTCTTGACCCTGCTGTTGAGGAGAAGACCTTTGATGTGAATGGATATGGGTTTATGCGTATGGTGGATTGGGCTTATAATTATTTCAGAAGCACGAAGCGAGAGGGGCAGATTGCTATTGTTTCGTCGATTGCAGGGACTAAGCCATTGGGAACTGCAGCTGCATATTCAGCCACGAAGCGTATGCAGTCGCATTATATTACTGCTTTAGCACAATTAGCTCGTATGGAGGGGGTGAATATTAAGTTTACGGATATTCGTCCGGGGTTTGCAGCTACGGATATTTTGAATCCTAATAAGCATTATCCGATGATGATGGCGAAGGAGTATGCAGGGCGTTTGGCTACGAGGGCGATATTGAAGAAGAGGCGTGTGGCGATTGTTGATTGGAAATTTGCGGTGTTGACTTTCTTTTGGGCTTTGA
>JAFYMM010000344.1 GCA_017550055.1 Paludibacteraceae bacterium | reverse complement strand
TCTATGCTTCGTGATGTTTTAGATATTATATCTAATCTGAATAGAAATAACTATCTAGTTTTATATTGAATCCACATTAAAATAATTGATTTTGTAACTATTTGATAAATAGTCGTTAACAAATAGATACTTAATTAGTGTTTATATTTATGAATTGTGAATTATGAATTATGAATTATTTTTCGTAACTTTGCACCGAATTTTGCACGCATGTATTCGCTATTTCTGTACACCTTATTTATATGCGTGCATCAAAAAATATATTTATGATTAAAGAGACTAAAGTTAGAGCCGCTATCACGGCAATTGAGGCCTATTTGCCTGAGTATATACTTACTAATGATGAACTTAGCCGCATGGTTGACACTTCTGACGAGTGGATTATGACCCGTGTGGGTATCAAGGAGCGTAGGATATTGAAAGAGCCTGGAGTGGGTATGTCGTATATGGCAATCAAAGCAGTGAAAACTCTTTTAGAAAAGAATAATCTCCAACCATCAGATATAGATGGTATTATTTGCTCTACAGTTACGCCTGATATGGTATTCCCATCTACGGCTGCGATTATCTCTGATGCTTGTGGTATTAAAAACGGTCTCTCTTTCGATATGCAAGTAGGGTGCGCTGGCTTTATCCATGCGTTCAAAACAGCTGCCCTCTATGTAGAAAGTGGGTTTTGCAAGAGATTGATTGTTGTTTCGGGCGAAAAAATGTCGTCTATTATCGACTACACCGACCGTAACACATGCCCTCTCTTTGGTGATGGTGCTGCTGCTGTTTTGGTTGAACCATGTGCCGATGGCAATGGTCTTCAAGATGCTATTCTCCGTTCTGATGGCGTCGGCAAAGAGTATCTTCACATGAAAGCAGGTGGTTCTATTAAACCTGCAACTCACGAAACTGTTGATGCTCGTGAACACTTTGTTTATCAAGATGGTAAAAACGTATTCAAATGGGCTGTGAGCAAGATGTCGGAAGTGTCATTGGAGGTAATGGACCGCAATGGTTTGAATCCTAACGAAATATATTTCCTCCCTCACCAAGCAAATATGCGTATTATTGAGGCTGTTGGCAATCGTATGGGTATGCGCGCTGACAGAGTATTGGTGAATATTGACAATCGCGCTAATACCTCGTCTGCCACAATTCCAATTCTTTTGTGGGACAATAAACACCTATTCTTGAAAGGAGATAATCTTGTGCTTTCGTCGTTTGGCGCGGGTTTTGCATGGGGTTCAATATACTTGAAATGGGCTGTTGACAATATGAAATAAATACCCACTCACAGTGTGTATTTAACTTTCAAAAATTACTAAATTTTAATATACTTATAGCAACCTTCAAGCAACCTTCATCATAGGATAACCATACCTGCAAAATACCCACTCACAGTGTGTATTGATAGAAAAAAATATTATTATGATTTCGCCACGAGAAGTAAGAATAATGGGAGTAAGCGAAGCCAAACCCGACAACGACATTTATCTTTTGATGTTAGAAGAGGTGGAGGGTAGTCGCAAGCTGCCTATCATAATAGGAGGATTTGAGGCTCGAAGCATACTTGTTGGACTACAAAAAGTAGAATTGAAACGACCAATAGTTTACGACCTTATGCTCGACCTTATGAATCAGTGCGATATTGACCTCGTAAGAGTGGATATTGTGCGAAAATCAGGGGAAGCATATTTTTCTAAGTTGGTGATAATGAATGGTGATGAAGAGTTGCAATTAGATAGTCGCACATCCGATTCCGTAGCACTCGCAATTCGTTATAATGCGCCGATATATGTAGAAGAAAAGATATTAGAAGAGGTAAAAGACCGTGTTCAAATCCGTCATACCGACGATGCCCCTGTTTCGATGCTTTTCGACGAAGAATTAGATGAAGCCCTACAACGTGCCATAGCATCAGAAAACTATGAACGAGCGCAAGAGATAAAAAATCGATTGAAAGGACTTCAGTAAAATAGCCTTGACTATTAGAGATTAAGTGCGGAGATAAAAATCACTCCGTATGCGAAAATAGCATTAAATAAATTTGAAGTTTTACGTTATATGAAGCTTAGGTTAATCATATTGAGTTTTCTTCAATTTGCTATATGGGGAGCATATCTCACTTCAATGGGCAATTATCTCGGCAATGCAGGTCTCGGTGCCAATATTGGTCTGTTCTATTCAATTCAAGGCATAGTTTCGATATTTATGCCTGCACTAATGGGAATCGTGGCAGACCGTTGGATTCCAGCGCAAAAGTTGCTTGGTATATGTCATGGCATCGCAGGTGCTTTTATGATAGCTGCAGGATGGTATGGTTTGACTGCTGATATTGTGCAATTTAGCACATTGTTTACTTTATATAGTATAAGCGTAGCGTTTTATATGCCTACTTGGGCATTGTCCAATTCGGTAGCATACAATGCTTTAGACAAAGAGGGGCTTGATGCTATTAAGGCATTCCCTCCAATCCGTGTGTTTGGCACTATCGGATTTATTTGTTCGATGTGGGCTATTGATTTGTTGGGTTTTCAATCTACTGCTGCACAATATGTTGTTAGTGGAGGTTTAGGTATATTATTGGCTACTTATTCGTTTACTTTGCCCGAATGTTCTACCGAACGTGATAGTGGCAAAAAATCGCTCGTTGAGGCTCTTGGATTGAATGCTTTTGCTCTATTCAAAGAATATAGAATGGCAGTCTTTTTTATCTTCTCTATGTTGTTAGGGATGATATTGCAGATTACCAATGGCTATGCCAATCCATTTATCTCAAGTTTTGGGGCTTATCCCGAATTTGCTGATACTTTTGGAGTGCAACATGCCAATATGCTCATATCGCTCAGTCAAATATCTGAAACTATATGTATCCTTCTTATACCATTTTTCTTGAAACGCTTTGGTATTAAGAATGTGATGATTATAGCAATGTTGGCTTGGACGCTTCGTTTCGCTTTCTTTGGTATGGGAAATCCTGGTAGTGGGGTATGGCTATTTGTCTTGTCGATGATTGTGTATGGCATGGCTTTCGATTTTTTCAATATATCGGGTTCTTTGTTTGTTAATAAGGAAGTAAATACAAATTTGCGTTCGTCGGCACAGGGGTTGTTCATGATGATGACCAATGGTTTTGGTTCCACAATTGGTGTGTTGCTTGCACAAACTGTTGTAAATCACTATTGTTATTATAATTCAATGGGCTATTTAGTGGGCGATTGGACTTCGGTGTGGTATATATTTGCTGGCTTCGCATTGGTTGTTGCTATAGCATTTACTCTTATTTTTAAGGAAAAGAAAACAAATTTTTAAAGGGTATTTTTATAGATTACCTTCGTAAATAAAACATGTTCTCATGTCTTCATGTCTAAAAAAAGGCAAAAATAAATGGAGAAAATTTTGCGTACAGAGCATCTCTTTAAGACATACGGCAAACGTACTGTAGTGAATGATGTTTCTATCGAGGTAAAACAAGGCGAAATCGTAGGGTTGCTTGGACCAAATGGTGCAGGTAAGACCACTACGTTTTATATGACTACAGGTCTTGTTGTTCCTAATAGTGGCAAGATTTTTCTAAATGAACAAGAAATTACAAAATATCCAGTATATCGTCGTGCTCAAGCAGGGATTGGTTATTTAGCTCAAGAGGCATCTGTCTTTCGTAAAATGACTGTTGAAGATAATATAAGGGCAGTACTCGAAATGACTAAGTTTACAAAAGAGTATCAGCGTGAGAAGTTGGAACAGTTGATTGCAGAATTTCGTCTTGAGCATGTGCGTAAGAATATTGGCGACCGTCTTTCTGGTGGCGAGCGTCGTCGTTGTGAAATTGCTCGTTGTCTTGCGATCGAACCTGATTTTGTTATGCTCGACGAACCTTTTGCTGGTGTTGACCCTATTGCAGTGCAAGATATTCAAGACATTGTTTGGCACTTGAAAGACAAGAATATAGGTATTCTAATCACCGACCATAATGTAGATGAAACACTCTCTATTACGGATAGAGCATATCTGCTTTTTGAAGGTAAAATATTGTTTCAAGGTACTCCTAAAGAGTTGGCAGACAACCCAGTAGTGCGTGAAAAATATCTTGGTCGTGATTTCCAATTGAAACAAAAAACAAAAGTATCAATATAAAGTTGAAAGTTGAACCGAAGGCCTTTGAGCCTTTGGCGATAAAAAATTGAGAGCTGAAAGTTAATCCCGAAAAGGTAACTTTCACATTTCAAATTTCACATTTCAAATTTTTAAGAATTATGGATTTGATTAAATCAATTGCTGAATTAGAGCAATATGTTGCGGCGCTAAAAGCTGAAAATAAGACAATAGGTTTTGTGCCTACTATGGGTGCCCTTCATGAAGGACATTTACAACTTGTACGTCGTGCTGTGGCTGAAAATGAAGTAGCTATAGTTAGTGTATTTGTTAATCCAACTCAATTTAATGATAAAAACGACTTGGCTAAATATCCACGTACACTTGAGGCTGATTCTGCTCTTCTTGAGTCTGTTGGATGTAGAGCCGTATTTGCACCTTCTGCCGAAGAATTTTATACCGAAGAGGAGATGAATACAACATTCCAATTCGATTTCGCAGGGTTAGATGAGGTAATGGAAGGCAAATTCCGTCCAGGTCATTTTAATGGGGTAGTGCAAGTAGTTAGCAAACTTTTCCGTCTTGTGCAACCTACACGTGCATATTTTGGAGAAAAAGACTTCCAACAACTTGCTATCATTCGTCACATGGTTCGCTCTATGCAATTCGAAATTGAGATTATAGGATGTCCAATTGTGCGTGAAGAGAGTGGTCTTGCTCGTTCATCTCGTAATACATTGTTGACTGAAGAGCAACGTGCTTTAGCGGCAAATATTCATGCAGTGTTGAAGGAGAGCACATCTTTCTATTCTATGACAACTGTTCATGAACTTCACGATGCAACTATTGCTGCAATCAATCGCCATGAAGGTCTCGAAGTAGAGTATTACGACATTGTCAATGGAGATACACTTCAATCTATCGAAAAATGGGAAGATGCTGATTATGTTGTAGGTTGTATTACAGTATATTGTGGCTCAGTTCGTTTGATTGACAATATCAGATTTAAATAAATAATAATTTAACAATCAATAATTTATAAATCATTTAATTATGAATTATGAATTATGAATTGATAAAATGTACCTCAATTTAGTAAAAAGCAAAATACATCGTGTGACTATAACAGAGTCATGCCTTGACTATATAGGTAGTATTACCATTGATCAAGACCTCATGGAGGCTGCTAATATTTATCCTAACGAGCGTGTGCAGGTAGTTGATAACAACAATGGTAGTCGTTTTGAAACATACGTAATACCAGGAGAACGTGGTTCTGGTGTTATTTGTGTGAATGGTGCAGCGGCTCACTTGGTAAATGTAGGTGATATAATTATCATTATGGCATATACTTGGATGACCGAAGAAGAAGCAAAAACTTTTAAACCTGCTGTAGTATTTCCTGACACACAAACTAATAAGTTAGTTTAATTTTATGATATAAAAACGAAATAGGGTTGCTCTTTTTTTTTTGAGCAACCCTATTTATTTATAGTTATTTCTTTAATTTATTTCTTTTAACTTTTTATTGTCAAATATTTAAAGACCTTTGGTTGAAATCTCAACTCTCAACTCTCAACTCTCAACTCATATAGTTGCCCCACTAGGAGTCGAACCCAGACGTACAGAACCAGAATCTGCTGTGCTACCATTACACAATAGGGCAATAAAAAGTTGCCCTATTCAATAGGACAACTTTTATCTATTTTTTAGCTATTATCCAAGCATGCTGAGGAGGATACCAGCTGCTACTGCAGAACCGATAACACCTGCTACGTTTGGACCCATAGCGTGCATCAACAAATAGTTTGTTGGATTTTCTTCTTGACCAACTTTTTGAGAAACACGAGCAGCCATTGGCACTGCAGATACACCTGCTGAACCAATAAGTGGGTTGATTTTATTTTTCAAGAAGAGGTTCATGAATTTAGCAAGCAATACACCACCTGCTGAACCGAATGCGAATGCACAGATACCCATAGCCAAGATACCGAGAGTACCCCATGAAAGGAATGTACCTGCAGTTGCAGTTGCACCTACTGTGATACCCAAGAAAATAGTACAGATGTTCATCAATTCGTTTTGAACTGTTTTAGTCAAACGATCAACTACACCACACTCTTTCATTAAGTTACCAAGCATCAAGCAGCCGATAAGAGTTGCAGCAGC
>JAFYMM010000343.1 GCA_017550055.1 Paludibacteraceae bacterium | reverse complement strand
GTAGTGTTTGAAGATGGCTCGAAAGCAACATATTATTATAAAGGTAAATTGAAATTTGAGGATTATGATGCAGAGACTGGTGGTGGAACTGGCAGTGGCAACGGCGGATATACGTTTGATTATGAGCCAACAGACGCTGGTGAGTATGATGTGACTTTTGATTATTGCCAAGTGTATAATAATGGAGATTTTTATTCTACAGGTTCGGATTTTATTTCTTTATATTTGAATGGAGAAGAGTGGATGGCTGTTTATGATTTGTTTGCTCCTCTTGGCTCGGGTGAGGATATTTATGGTACATATACAATTGAAGATGGTAAGTATGATGGATGGTATGGTGTGCCAAGTTCGGGTGGTACGGAAGAAGGTGATACTCCATCATTCTTTGGTACTGATTTTACGGGAGATGGTTATTATATGACTGCATATTATGTTGTTTCGGGAACAGTTGTTATTGCTGAGGATGGTGTAACTATTGATGCAACAACTTATTATGGTTCGAAAATTAAAGCGTCTTATGTGGGTGATGTGAGTGTAATAGCAGATGCTCAAGTGGCAAGACCAATGCACTCGGTAGCTACACAACAGGGCAGAAGAAAACTTGTTAAGGCTTCGGCTGAAGATATGGTTTATTTTGGAGCGTTGAAAAATCGCGTGCGTAGATAAAAAAATCCGTAATAGTTAGGAATCAATAAAAACTCTATGATGGTAATGCGTCATGGAGTTTTTGTTTTTTTTGCGTGGAATTGTTGTTGTTTTGAAGAAAAATGTGTATCTTTGCCGAGTGAAATTCTTAACCTAAAATTTATTAACAAATTAAATCTATTATTTTTATGAAAAAGACGTTTTTTTATCTATTTGCAATCTTTTGTTGTTTTGCTATGTGTTTGGTTTCTTGTGAAAAACCGCAAATTGAAGGTGGCGGTGAAGATGAGGAACTTGAAGATGTTGATTTGCCAGAGGGAACAATTCGTTTGCAAGCTTTGACTTCTCAATATGGGTCAGGTCCTGATATGGGTTATTCGAATGCTTCGCATAACTTTTTGTTGATGTTTGCTACTGAGGAGTGTGAGGTTATTGAGGGAGAGCCTTTTGGTAATGGTGATGTTTTGGTGTTTGAATTGTTTTCTGAGTCGGCTGAGAATATTTTGCCAGCAGAGGGTATATATCCAATTAAGGATATGGAGCCTATTGAAGATGGTATGATTGTTGGTGGATTTGATGTTGAAATGGGTACTCCATTTGGGTCGTATATTCAACATATGGAGAATGATGAGTTTGTGGGTTGGGATTTGGTGACTGGTGGTGCAATGGAAATCAAGAAAACTAAGAAGGATAATGTGTTGGAGTTTTATATCTATACAGTTAACGAAGATGGTACAGAGGGGTATTACTATTATAGAGGGGAGTTGTTGATTGAAAATTTGTCGGCGATTGAATAATTAGTTTTGATATAAGAAAATAGGCGATTAACTTTGAGTTAGTCGCCTATTTTTTATTGTATTATGTTAGATTGTGATTTTGCGGGTGTTGTCGTCGATGACTGATATTTGGATTTTGATTGTGTCGTCGGGGAGTAGTGGTTCGATGCATTCGGGCCATTCCATTAGGCAGATGTTGCCTGAGTCGAAATAGTCGAAGAGTCCGAAATCGAGGGCTTCTTCGGGGCGGTTGATGCGATAGAAGTCGAAGTGGTAGATTGTGCTTTTTGCGCCTTCGTACTCATTTACGATGGCGAATGTTGGGCTGTTGACTTCTTCGGTTACGCCGAGTTGTTGGCAGATGGCTTTGATTAGGGTTGTTTTGCCAGCTCCCATTTGTCCGTAAAAGGCGAATAGTTGACCATTTTGTTTTTGGATGGTTTCGACTACGGCTTTTGCGGTTTCTTCTATTTGTGTGATTGTATAGGTTAGTTCCACGATGTCAATTAAGGATTAAAAATTTTTATTGTAATTTGGTTTGCTATATTTTGCAAAGGTACGAATTTTTTGTGGATTTTTGGGTATTGTGTAGGTGATTTATTTTCGAGGGTATTATTATGGTATATTTATAGTATGTTTATGGTATATTTATCCTATATTTATAGTATATTTATGGTATGTTTATAGTATGTTGTAGTATAGGAGGAGTTAGGGTTCTTTGTCAGTTTAGTTGAAAAATATTACACAAAATTTACATGTAATGTTCTCTTCGGGAATATTATATATTAAACTGACGTTAAAACAAATATAATTTCTGTCGCACCTACGGCGCTTTTTTACTTGTGGGGATCTTTTATCAGGGGTTTACACCCCTGCCTGTGTTATTTCGTCCCTCCGGGACT
>JAFYMM010000342.1 GCA_017550055.1 Paludibacteraceae bacterium | reverse complement strand
AGAAAGCCGTGGTTTGCACTACACAATAGACTACCCAGGAGAAAATTGAAAATTAAAAAAAAGAAAAATCAAATAATAAAAATAAAACTAAATGAAAAGATTTAAACTTTACAACAACATTGTAGGTTGGCTGGCTTTTGCAATTGCAACAGTGACCTACTTGCTCACAATCGAGCCTACCGCATCTTTTTGGGATTGCGGCGAGTTCATAGCATCAGCATTCAAACTCGAAGTAGGACACCCACCAGGAGCACCTTTCTTCATGATGACAGGTCGCCTATTCTCAATGTTAGCATCAGACCCAACTCAAGTAGCAGCTATGGTCAACGCAATGTCTGCTATGTGTAGTGCATTTACTATTTTGTTCTTATTCTGGACTATTACTCACATCGCTCGCAAAATTACAGTAAAAGATGGCGAAGAAATGACAATAGGTAAAGGCATCGCAATACTTGGCGCAGGCCTTGTTGGCTCATTAGCATACACATTCTCAGACACATTCTGGTTCTCAGCTGTAGAAGGTGAGGTATATGCCTATTCATCATTATTCACAGCAGTAGTTTTCTGGTGTATTTTGAAATGGGAAGATGTAGCAGACGAACCTCATGCAGCTCGCTGGCTTATTCTTATAGCTTACCTCATGGGGCTCAGTATCGGTGTTCACTTGCTTAACTTGCTAACTATTCCAGCTATCGTACTTGTATACTATTTCAAAAAATACGAAGTTAACGCTAAAAATACATTCATTGCCCTCGGCATCTCAGTTGCAATCCTCGCAGCCGTACTTTATGGTATGATTCCTGGATTCGTGAAAGTGGCTTCGTGGTTTGAACTATTCTTTGTAAATACCTGCGGTTTAGGATTTAACAGTGGTGTTATCATCTATCTCATTGTTACTGCTGCTATTCTCGTTTGGGCCGTATATGAAACACAAACCGTAAAAAACGAAATTCGCGCTCGTATCTCATTCATCGCAGCTCTCACTATGCTTGGCATTCCATTCCTTGGTAGTGGCGTAATTTTGGGATTACTCATTATTGCTGCAATGTCTACTCTCCTTTTCATCAAAAAAGAGTGGAACTATAAGTGGCTCAACACAATAATTCTTTGTGCCATGGTTATGCTTATTGGCTATTCGTCATACACTATGATTGTAATACGCTCAATGGCCAATACACCTATGGACCAAAACTCACCTGAGGATGTATTTACATTGCAATCATACCTCAATCGCGAACAATATGGCGACCGCCCACTATTCTATGGTGCAATGTATTCTGCACCAGAAATCCTTGACATTCAAGGTAACATGTGTGTGCCTCGCGCTAAATATGGCAACACTATATGGCAACAAAAGGTAAAAACATCAGAAAACGAAAAAGACTTGTATGAAAACCTTGGTAAACGCCAAACAGGTTATGAAATGGATTCTCGTTTCAAAATGTTATTCCCTCGCATGTATTCTGGCCAATCTCATCATGTTTCAGCATATAAAACATGGGGAGATATCAAAGGTAAACGCATCACAGTTGACCGTTGTGGCCGCCAAGAAACGCTTGTTATGCCTACAATGGGAGAAAATCTTCGTTTCTTCTTCTCTTATCAAGTCAATTTCATGTATTGGCGCTATTTTATGTGGAACTTTGCGGGTCGTCAAAATGACCTTCAAAGCCATGGAGAATTAGATAAAGGTAATTGGATTTCAGGTATATCATTCCTTGACAATGCACGTCTTGGCAATCAAGACACATTGCCTGACTCTCTAAAAAACAACAAAGGTCGTAACCGCTATTTCATGCTTCCATTACTACTTGGATTGCTCGGTATAGCATGGCAATTATGCAACAAAAAACAAGGCAACTTACAATTCTGGCTTGTGTTTGTACTATTCTTCATGACTGGTCTTGCCATTGTTATGTACCTTAACCAAACTCCATACCAACCTCGTGAACGTGACTACGCATACGCGGCATCATTCTATGCATTCTCTATTTGGATTGGCCTTGGCGTGATGTTCTTCTACTCTCTTATCAAGAAATTTATGCCAAAACCATTAGCTGCAATTATAGTAACAATTTGTTGTCTCGGTGTTCCTGCCCTTATGGCTCAACAAAACTGGGACGACCACGATCGCTCTAATCGCCGTGTTGCTCGCGACTTTGGTCTAAACTATCTCAATAGTTGCGCTCCAAATTCAATTATATTCTCTAATGGCGATAATGACACATTCCCTCTTTGGTACAACCAAGAAGTTGAAGAAAATCGCACTGATATGCGCGTTTGTAACCTATCTTATCTCAACACAGACTGGTATATCGATCAAATGAAACGCGAAGCTTACACTTCAGCACCACTTCCTATTTCTTGGGAGAAAAAAGATTATGTATCTGGCCACCTTGATGTATGTCGCGTATCAGACCATCCTCAATTCAAGAATGGCATGGAACTCAGTCAAGCACTTGATATTGTTCGTGACCCTCGCACTATTGACGACAATGGCATTGGCACATTCTACAGTTCAAATATGATACTTCCTGTTGACAAACAAAGCGTCATCAAAACAGGTACAGTTTCAGAAAAAGACACAAACAAAATTGTCGATCAAATGCATATTAAATTAGGTCGTTCTATCGGCAAAGCTCAACTTATGGTACTCGAAATGCTCAATTCTAACAACTGGGAACGTCCTATCTATGTAGCTGCTACTGTAGGTAGCGAATATTACCCAGCCTTACAAGAGTATATGCAATTAGAGGGGTTAGCATACCGAATAGTTCCAGTAAAAGGCCGCAGAGAACGCGTTAATACAGAAGTCATGTACGACAACATGATGAACAAATTTGTTTGGGGCAATATTGCTGATCCTAATGTATATCTCGACGAACAACACATCCGTATGGCTCGCACAATGCGTATGATGTTTGGTCAACTCGTAGCTGCTCTAATCGAAGAAGGCAAAAATGAAAAAGCCCTCAACGCAATAGAAAAATGTATGGAAGTAATACCTACAACTTCTGTTCCTGCAGATTATAGTACAAGTATGCTTGCCGAATACTACTACGAACTTGGTCAAACAGAAAAAGCCGATGCCCTCATTCGTCCGCTACTTGACGATTGTGTTGCAAAAATCGAATGGGTAAAATCATTAAAATCTAAACATAGCAAAGCTGTATCTCAAGAATTATCTATCCGTCAAAATGTGGGTTTAATCCAAAATATGTGGATGACAGCTCGTAATTACAATTCTGAATTAACAACTGAACTCGAAGAAAACTTACAAAAGTATTACTCTTTGGTTAATCATTAAAAATTTAAATTGTATCAACCCAATAAAATACTAAAACTTTTATGTCCAGCAGTATATCAAATATCTACTGCTGGACATAACATATATCTAACCTTCGACGACGGACCTTGCCCCAACTCTACACCTATTATATTAGATATACTACGCAAACACAACATCAAAGCTACATTCTTTTGTGTAGGCGATAATATATTAAGGTATCCAGAATTATTTGCACAAATAAAATCCGAAGGACACCAAGTTGGCAACCACACAATGCATCATTCTAAAGGATTTTTCACAAACACCAACGATTATATCAACGAAATCGATGAATGTGCAGCCCTTGTAGGCAACAACCTTTTTCGTCCACCTCACGGACTTATCACACCTCGCCAAAATGGAATGCTCCGTAACAAAGGTTATAAAGTAATACAATGGGATGTTATCACTTATGATTGGGACAAAAAATATTCGCCTAACCACATACTTCAAATCATCAAAAATTACTCTCGCCCTGGCTCAATCATAGTAATGCACGACTCCACCAAAGCTGCTCCTCGCACATTAAAAACACTAGATAGCGTGATTCTATGGTTAAGATCGCAAGGTTATGAACTAAAAACAATCGACTAAAATATGCTTAAAATAACTGACGACATAATTATTGGAGGCAACAACAGATTTGCTTTATTAGCAGGCCCATGTGCTATCGAATCAGAAGAAATGACCATGGAAGTAGCAACTGAGCTAAAAAACATCTGTACTCACCTTGAAATTCCATTTATATTCAAATCATCTTTCGACAAAGCCAATCGCACATCCGTAACTTCACCTCGCGGTGTAGGTATCGAAAAAGGACTGCAAATATTACAACGCGTAAAAACAGAATTAAACATTCCAATCATAACCGATGTACACGAATCTTGGCAATGTCCAATCGTAGCAGAAGTTGCCGATATATTGCAAATTCCTGCATTTCTATGCCGACAAACCGACCTACTCATTGCAGCAGCCGAAACAGGACGTGCCATAAACGTAAAAAAAGGACAATTTCTCGCCCCTTGGGATATGCGCAATATAGTGGAAAAACTACGCTCTACAGGCAACGACCGCATCATGCTATGCGAACGAGGCTCCTCTTTTGGATATAATAATCTTGTAGTAGATATGACCGGATTAGTAGAGATGCGACAATTAGGAGTCCCTATCGTATTCGACGCCACACATAGCGTACAAAAGCCGGGCGGACAAGGCAATATAACTGGAGGAAATAGAGAGATGGTGCCCCATCTCATGAGAGCAGCTTTAGCCGTAGGAGTCGATGCCATATTTGCCGAAGTACACCCAAATCCAGATAAGGCCTTTTCTGATGCAGCAAATCAATTAAAACTATCAGAAATTGAAAAAATCCTACGCCAAGCCATCGAAATTGACAATATAATCAAATCTATTACCGAGTAGTCAATACATACACACTCTCTGTGTGTATCAAATAACCAAAACTCACCTTACCCTCAAGCAAGGTGCAAGCAACCTTCAAGCAAGAAGACTGACAACCATTCTCAGTGTGTTTTTTTTAATTTACCAACTAAAACTATGAACTGGAAAGAACGTAGCAAACAAATATTCGAACAAGAGATAGCCGAATTTCAAAAAGTAGCTAACTCCATAGGCGATGAATTCGATCAAGCAGTAGAGATGATATATGCTTGTAAAGGCAAAGTCGTAATTATGGGCATAGGCAAAACCGGCATTGTTGGTCATAAAATTGCTGCATCACTTGCATCAACAGGCACTCCAGCTATATTTGTAAATGCAGCAGAAGCAATGCACGGAGACCTCGGCATGGTTGCAAAGGATGATATTGCTTTGCTCATTTCTCATAGTGGCACTTCTTCTGAAATTGTCAATATTTGCACCCCATTAAAAAATATAGGAGCGCACATCATTGCCATCACAGGCAATCCTCATTCCGCTTTAGCACAAGAAGCCGAAATCACAATAAATGTACCAATCGAGCGCGAAGTTTGTCCACTAAATCTTGCCCCTACAACTTCCACCACAGCCACTATGCTACTTGGCGACGCACTGATGGTTTGTCTCATGGAACGCCGTCAATTCAAAGCAGAAAATTTTGCATTATATCACCCTGGAGGAGCTCTCGGAAGACAATTACTATCACGTGTAAAACACCGTATGTCAACCACTATTCCTCGCGTAACAATCAATACTGCATTCAACGATGTTATCTATACCGTTAGTGATGGTCGTAAAGGCATGACTTTAGTGTATAACAATGAAAACAAATGTGTAGGCATAATTACGGATGGAGATATTCGCCGTGCAGTACAACATCATGAAGATATAAAATCTCTCACTGCATCAGACATAATGACTCAGTCATTTAAGCACATACACCAAGAGGCTATGATAACTCAAGCTCTCGAGATTATGGATACTAATAATATTACATCCCTTGCAGTAACCGATATTCCTAATTCTAATAATGTTATCGGCATATTGCACATACACGATATAATAGATTTTAGATAAAAAACACAAAAAGGCTGATTGAAATATTCCAATCAGCCTTTTTTGTATTCTCAATATAATCACAAGAAACAAAAAAAAGAGTCCAACCAAATAGTTGAACTCTTTTGCGGTATGGACGGGACTCGAACCCGCGACCCCCTGCGTGACAGGCAGGTATTCTAACCAGCTGAACTACCACACCATTGTCGCTCTCTCGATTGATTAAGTATCTCTCTCAATTGCGATGCAAAGATACGACCTTT
>JAFYMM010000341.1 GCA_017550055.1 Paludibacteraceae bacterium | reverse complement strand
CCTGCACCAGCATAGCTATCAGAAGTATATGCATAACGATAAATATAGAATTCAACGCGATAATCTTTATCGTCTTCGAAAACAAGTTCTGGAGTAGAAAGAATCGCTTTACTTACAGTAGTATTTGAAGGTAAATAAGCAAAGCCTTGACCGTCAGAAGTTTTTTCAGACGAACCAGAATTTACAGACCATACATAGCTTGTAGAGCCTTCAGTATTTTCAGAAGACCAGCATACTGGAGGGAATTTATTGAGATTTTCGAAACTTTCTTCCAATGGCAATACTACAGGAGCACAAGCTGTTTGGAAAGAATAAGAGAATGTTTTAGCAGTAGATCTTAAACCTTCACCACACACAGCAGCCACATTACCTTCAATTGTTAATTCAGAAGAAGATGGAAGTCCTGTTACTGTATAGTTAACAGAAGTTACCTCACCATCGAAAGTAACAATAGTTTCACCCGCTTTTTTCACAACATAGCTAAGTGCCCATTTCTCTTGACCAGCTTCAGCTACCCATGAAATAGGAAGAGATGTTGTAGCAGTATTACCAATTTTAATTTCGCTTACTTCGCGACAAGTTGGTTTATCAACTATTTTTACATTAGTGATAGAAATTGGATTAGAGTTGCTACCATGTGATTCACCTTCGAAAATTACATAAACAGTACCTTCGATAGAAGCAGGAATATTGAAAGAATAGTTATACCAACCTTCAGCACATTCTACTGGAGAATCTTTGTGAGAACGTTCGATAGTAGCAATTTTTGTTGCTCCTTCTGTGCTTGCTTTGCTATTAACCCACACAGTTAATTCGCCAACACCAGTTGTACCGCTAAGATTGCGACGTTCCATTTCAAATGAAATATCGTAAGCACCTTTTTTGTCAGCAGCAATAGCAATTGGTTGAGTAACAAGAAGAGCTGTTTCACCTTCTTCAATATAAGCACCACGCATAAAAGCAAATATGCGATTGCCAGATTGATTAATAGACCAAACTTCTTCTTTATTTTGCATCCAACATTCAGGAATTACAGAATTAGAGAAATTTTCATCTAAATAAACATTTTGAGCAACACCACAAAGAGTTGTTACAAACACAGAGTCGGTCATTTCGCTATAACCTACGCTTCCTTCACCTTCGCCACAAGAATTACATGCAGCAACAATTGTAACAGCATAATCAGTACTTGCAGTAAGACCAGAAATAGTTGCTGTGTTACCCTCAACTTCTGCAGTCTTATAAACAACATTATTGCCTTTTTCGTAAACATTTACAGTAAATTTAGTAGCAACACCACTCCAAGAAACATTAATAGAAGCAGAGTCGATAGGAGCAACAGCTACACTAAGAGGTTTTGGACAACAAGGTTTTTTACGAATTGTAATTGCATGAATATTAGGTTCGTCATTATCGAATTTAAGAACAATAAATTGTTCACGTTGTGTATTCTGAGAAGTTGCAGTGTTGAAAATAGCAATACCACTCTCATCTTTCATATCAATATGACCAAGAACTTCGAAATTAGAAATATCAGCAGAAGTTGCTACACCATAAGTAACACCTGATGCATAATATGATGAATATTCAAACTCAACCTCTATATCATTTGCAGCATGGCTAATAGCTGGAGAAATCAAATAGAGATATTCATCAGAAGAATACCAATCAAGAGCCAAACTATTGTAAGAAGGATCATACGAAGAACTTGTAAATATACCATTAGTTGCCCAACAAGGGAAGAACGGATTTGTTGTCCATTCCGACAAATCGAGATTCAAACGAGAATCTGTGATTTCATAAGGATCACAAAGAGTGAAGAATGTAGAACTTTTAACAACAGCAGCTTTTTCATCTAAGCCACATATACCTTGTACAGTGAAATAATGAGCAGTACCAGGATTAAGTTCATAATCTTCTTCAAGAGTATATGAATATACTCCATCTGTAGAAGGAGAAACAGAAGCACTAACAGTTGCAACACATGAATCGTTTGCAGCTTCATAAACCTTAACTTCATAGGTAGATGCTGGAGCACCTTGACCACTAACAAGAGACCAATTGAAAGTTGCAGTATATTGATATATACCAGTGATAGTAAGGTCTTTTGCTTTTGCACAAGATGGAGCAGGAGCAATTTCAAAATTATCTATAATATGACGACCATACCAGCCTCCAACATTATTGAAAACAATACACAAATTATCCTTACCAGCATAATCAGCCAAAGAGATTTCTACTTCTTGCCAATCTGCAGAATAAGATATATTTTGCAACACAGTTTCATAAGAAGAACCTCCATCTGTTGAAATACAAATTTTACAAGATGCTTTTGAACCAGTATCGGTCATTTTGCACGCAACTTTTAACATTTGTACTTTTGTTACGTCTTTTAAACTAAAAACAGGCGACTTTAAAATAGCAGTAGCACCATTATCTGCATAATAAGAGTTAAACCACAATCCTTTAGTATCATTATACCCAGGATAAGAATAACCTGTTACTTGCCAGTTATAACTACTACCAGCATTACCTTCGACAACCCAACCAGCAGGTACTCCAGAGGTGAGATTATCAAAATTTTCGCTCAATACTTGAGCATTTAATTGCCAAGGAATTAGCAGCATAGCCACTAATAAGGCAGAAAGAAAATGTAATTTCTTTTTCATAGATAATAAATTAAGTTTAACAATATATTGATTAAAAAATTATACAAACATTTGAGGGGACAAATATACAAAAAAAATATGATAGTCCAAAAAAATAAAAACATGTTTTACAACATAAAAAGAGCAGTTATTTTCGAGAAGAAAATAACTGCTCGCACATATGGTTATCATACGATGCACCTATGGTAAACCTAAGGTGAACTCAGGCTACAAAAACGATTATTGGACTATGAGTTTTCCAACATAAGATTCGCCTTTTCCGGTAATTATACGAATATAATAGATACCACATACATCAATACGACTAAGCATAATAGGATAAGTTGTTGGAGTATCAACAAAGATGACTTGACCTACAGAATTAATAACTTCAACTTTTAAGCCTTGTTGTTCGTCGAAAGTAAATGTATGATCAATAATAGGCATTTGTCCAAGATGTATTGGATTTGGCGCTATTATAAGCGGAAGCGAATGAATGTTATCAAGAGCTGTTTTATATTCAAGTGTGAGATTTATCACTGAATCACACCCTTCGGCTGTGATAAATGTTTCGGTATATTTACCTGGTTTTGTCAATGTTTGTTCGCCAAAATCATAGTAGTCTCCTTCAGAAATAAATACCGTAGTATCAATAACAGCCATTGGAATATAAGCTACGTTTACTTGAATTATTGAATCGCAACCATCAATATTTTTAACAACTCTAGACAATGTTGTATCGCCTTTTATGTCGGATGCATTCAAACGGAAACCAAAACCTACATATTCGTAACCTTCGCAAACGTAGTCATCAAATATGCCTCGAGTTGGCTCAGAAACTGAAAGTGTAAGTTTAACGATCGAGTCACAACCAAGCACATTGATTAAAGAGTCGGAATAGACGCCTGCTTCAGTAAGTTCTCTTGCTCCCAACAAATAGCTTGTACCTTGACAGATTGTAGCATTCAACTCAACAAATTTAGGCAATACAGTAAAGTTGATATAATCGAAACATTCGCAACCTTCGTCATTTTTATAACGATGAACATAGCGACCTGATGTTGTAAGTATTGTATCGTTCCAAGTGAATGGTTCACCTTCACAAGTTGTATAACTTGTTTCAGTTGTGGTTGGCACTACAACAAGTGTAAGAATCTTGATTGAATCGCATGAACCTGGATTTGGTATTGTATCAACATAAATACCTGTTTCGAAATAATCTACTCCACCAAAACGATAAGTCTCGCCTTCGCAAATACGAGCAGATATATTTTCGCGCAAATCAAGGACTTCAAGGTGAAGATATGCTACAGAGTCGCAACCTTTACTAGACATTCCACGATACCAAACTTCATAATTATTTGTTTCGACACATGGTATATCGCCCCACATATAGATATCGCCACGGCAAATTGTATCATAAGTGTGACTTGATGCCACAGGATATACGGTCAACTCAAGATGTTTAATTGTATCGCTTTGATTAGATGTAATAAATTGACTGAATTGGTTGACTCCAACAAACAATTGACTGCTTGAAATATAGAAACCATGACCAGCATAGTCGCCACCTTGACATATAGATGCATACTCAGTAACTTCGCCGGCATAATTAGCAACTCGGAAATCATCAACAGAAATTAATGCTCCATCTTTGTTGGCTTTAGCCTCTACGGTAAATGCTACTTGAATTGTATCACCTTTATATGCTGCTAAATCAAATGTTTTTTGTTGCCAGCCTGAGTGGCCTCCTTCAAGAATAACATCGCTAAATACGCGTGTACCTGCACCTCGAATTTCAACTTTGAGAACATCTGTATGCGAAAGATTGCGATAGCGATAAGAAAGTATATTGTTGCCTTCCACATGAATCATTGGAGACAAAGCCACTGCTGTACCATAAATCTCAGTTGTATTCAACGTTAATGACTTATTGCTACTTTCAGAACGGACTAACCAATTCTTAGTATAGTCGGCAAGTAACGACAAAGATTCGTTGTCCCAACACATTGGAATATAGCCCAATTGAATTTGTTCGAAATCTTGATTATGCGTGATTTGAGCCACATCACATTCAGTAGTAAATGCAATAGTTGACCAATTTGATTGAGTATTATTGCTTTCTACTACAGCACAAACACCAAGACTATAAGAAGTTGCAGGAGAGAGATTAGAAAGCACATAACTCATATCATGCGTTATTGTATCTAATACCAATTCCGAACCAGAATAAAGTTCAATTTTATAATAATCGGCTACACCATACCATGTCGCTTTTGCAGTAGTTGTTGACAAATCAGTAATTGTAAGTTGGCTTGGTGCACCAAATTGCAACTCTTCGACCCTGAAATTGTCGATACTTGTATAGCTAACAGACGAACCAACACGCAAATCAAAACCTAAATCATAAATGCCAGTTTCAGAAGGAACAAATACGGCTTTCACTTCTGTGTAACCTTCATAGCCGACAACGTGTTCTGCTAATGTCGTTTGAGTATTAAAATTAACCAATTTAAATGTTGTGTTAGAATTATCAATTGGCGATATAACAACCCAAGCAGAAACAGAATAGAAACGTCCAGCTTGCAAATAGAATTGACGAGAAGCAAAAACCTCTTTATTTCCACCTGAAAGAGTGAGATATTTTTCACCTTCTTGAGAATAATGATTATAAGAAAGATTCATGTCTGAAGTAACATACAACGACTTATCATTATCCATTGATTGACCATTGAGTTTTTTGTAATAATATGTCCAACAATTGTCAAGATATGCATTATCGCGATAATCTTCAAAACTTTCATAGTAAGATTTTGAAGAAATAATCTCAATAGGTGCACATTCTGTTGTGAAAGAAAGTGATGTCCATTCAGAATATAAATTATCAGCACATTGAGCACGAAGGAAAACAAAATACTTAGTTTCTGGAGTCAAATTCTCGAAAAGACAAATAGAATCAGAATTAAGTGTAATTGTTTCAAATGCCAAATCAACATTATTTGAAGTCGAAATAGCACAAATCGTTGGAGTTTCGTTATAATTTGCAAACGATACTGATGCAGAATTGTGATTTAGCGAAACAATTTCTACATTTTTTATTTCAGCGCAATTGGTTTTGTCAATAACTATGTTGTCAATCCAAAGAGGTTGAGTAGATGTATATGTTCCTTTATTATACCATTGAGCAACAAGTTTATATGTGCCAGATTGCTCGATAAAGAATGTATTGTCAGCATGTTCTGAAATAGAATTATTCAATATGCCTCCATCAACAGGGATACACTCTTCAGGTAAATAAACTGCTTTAGTCACAGAATTTACACTACCAATTTGTTTGCCAGCTTCAATTGGATATGATGTAGGCACAATAAACAAACGACCATAGTCGGCACTTGAACCAACTGACTTCCAATCGAACGATGCCATATATTGACCTTTTTCAAGATTAACAAGTCTATAAGCATATACAGCAGAACCTATTTCACTATCATAGCCATAAACTGGATTTGTAGCATTTGTTTGATATGAAATGTACAATGCCTCTAATGAACTATTGCCTAAAACAAAACCATTTTTTTGTGTGCCATTTACAATTACCCATTTTGAATTTTCGTCAGACGAAGCAAAATCATTAGAATATGGTATTGTAGCTGCAGCATTTTCAGTTTTAAATTTAATTGACTGATAGCCGGATGTTTCATCTACGCCACATTGAGCAGAAACAAATAGATAGTAGTCGGTTGCAGGAGAAAGATTTTCAATAGCAAATGATTTATCAACAGAGACACCAGAAGATATAAACTCCTCAACATTATTTGTCAATGACAAACGATATGAATAAGAATCAGCATCAACCACTGTATTTACTTTTACATGAGCTTTACAATCTTCGACATAAAGCATTTCTATACTTTGTGGCATCGGACATGCTATTTTCTCGATACTGATATCATCAATTGCAAACGGAGTTTGAGAACCTCCCATCGCATTGTTATACCACTCTACTACTAAGTTATATTTAACAGCTTCAGTGAAGACTACATCTACCACAACATCATTCCAGCGAGAAGCTACGTTTAACCCTTTAACACCATCAAGCATAATACAATCTTTAGTGTCACCCATGAATGAGCTTGTTCTTCTTCCCGCAACAATATCTTTTGTAACTGGAGATAAATAAACGCGACCATAATCGGCAGTATAAGCATCAGTATATTCTCCATTACATTTCCAAGAATAAGAGAAACGATATTGTCCTGGTTCAAAACTCAAAATTCTATAAGCATAAGCCGACGATGTTGCACCAATATTATATTGATTCAATTCGCCATCATTAGTAATATAAAGAGCTTTTGAGCCTGACTTCACACCTAATCTATCTGACCCAACAACAAAATAATTGGTTTGTCCTTCGTTGCAAAGAATCCAATTAAGGTGTTCTTCATCTTCGAAATTAACCGAATAAGGCATTTCTGGAGCTAAAGCCAATGTACGAACATTAAGTTTTGCCCAATCAGAATATTTATCATCAGAACATTTGCAACGCACTTGGAATTGATAGTTCATGGCTGGCTCTAAAGCTGTCAATTCTACATTATTCGCCACAATACTACCTTCTCGAATAACAACATTATTATTTAATAACTGATATTCATATTCTTGTAATACACTATTTGGAGAGCTCCAACTTAAAGAGATTGAAGATTCAGTGAAACCAACAACGCTCAAATTTTCAACAGGATAGCAATAATCATGAGGCACAATCATTATATTATCAATACCCGCCCATACTCCATTTTTAGTTTCAGGACTCGTATTATACTTAAATACAATGAATTTGTCAGTTAAATCAATTTTAGCATCGGCTTCGGCAAATGAATATACATAAGAATCAAAATTATCCTCCAATGTAGAAGTATAAGGTAGAAGCACTAATCGACTATAAGACTCTTCAATATTAAGATTATCCATAACGCCCAACTCTAATTGTGTTGCAATAGTTGGATATCCAGCATCGTATTCATTACGATAGTCAAACGATATTTTCAAATCTCTAAGCGGAGTTGCAAAAAGAGGTAAAGCAAAATATAGACAATGAGTTTCAGAAGAACTAAGTTGCAAACCTTGAACCCCAGCACTAACATAAGTTTTTGTATTGAGCGAAGCAGAAGGCCAAGTGGCTTCTGTAGAATTAAATCTAAATATAGAGAAACAGTTATTTTCAAGCGAAGTAATACCTTCAAATCCCTCATAATAAGGGAACTCTACATTCAATGGACATGTAGTTTGAATTTCTATTGGACCTCTCCAATAACTATGCTCATTTGAACCACATTTTGTGCGAACATATACTTCATAATTTGTACGTGGAGTCAAATTCTCAATAGTAAAGACTTTACTTGTAATATCAACTGCTTGAACATTATTTGGATCAAAACCTACAGAACCAACTGCATATTGCCAACGAGAGTTGTAAGCTGTTGTATCCTCAATCAACAATCGAGCAGAAGTGTCATAGACAAAATCTACCGACAATGAAAGAGGACGAACACATGCTATTATTTGTTCAACACTAAAATTATCAATAAATAGATAAGAATTTGCTCTCCCTGATGACGAAGCTTCAATGCCAATAACCACAACTTTACCTACATACGGAGTCAAATCGCATTGCATAGTAAACTTGCCGTTAATTATTGTGCTAACAAAAGCAAGTTGATGATCAAAATTTACGCCTCCATCTTCAGACAATAATACTTTCAAAGTACCTGCATTAAACAATGTATAATCAAATGTTAAAGTAGCTTTGTCAACTCCAACAAGATTAAACTTAGGAGAAACTAACATTGATGTAGAGCCAGAAATATTTTTCTCTGTTTCTTCATCATAATGTTGATTATAACGATATGTTCCATCTTTATGTATCCAATAGTTAGATGATACATTAGGATAAGCCAAACCTTGAGACCAGCATTTTGGTTGTGCCAATCCATCAAATGTGTTATCATACGGTAATGAATATACATCGCACAATGTAGTTATAATGCCAGCTTGCGACCACCAACTTTGGTCGGTATCGGAACATATAGCTCTAATTTCTAATTTATATTCTGATGCAGGATTAAGACCTGAAATAATCGCAGGATTTGTTGTTACAAACGTATCAACTAACAATTCATTTTTATAATAACCCCTAACTTGCCATTTTGTAGCATTTCCATTTTCATACCATCCTATCTTACAACTATTTTCTGTTATCTCAGACAAAACTATCTCAGTTGGAGAAAGGCATGTTGGAATTTCTATAACTTCGAGATTATCAACATAAAATTCAGTTCCATTTGATACTACCATGGCTACATATTGAGCATTAACAAAATCTGCAAAATCTGGTTTTGAAAGATCAGATAAATATGCAACAAACTCTTGCCACTCATATTCTTTACGAATAATAACATCTGCCACAGGTTCAAATGTTTCAGCAGGATTATTTATATCACCAACAACACCCACCGAAATATGTGCATTATCATCCGTTGCAAGAGCATAACCACGCACAAGATAATTAGACAATGATGAAACATTGAACTTTGGCAAAATAGTCATAGATTCATACATTTTAAATGCTACTTTACCTTCATAAGTTTCTACAGCCGAAACTTCTGATTTACTTGTGTATTCATTATTAAGATAAGAATTCCAACATAAAATATTATTAAATTCAGGATCTTCAAAATCTTCATAATATGGCAATTCAAAAGTAGAACAAATTGTTCGGAACGATTTTACTTGTGACCATTCACTTGTTTCGGCACACAATGAACGTAACGAAAAATAATAATCCCTATTTGTTTGTAATCCTTTTATCTCATAATGTTGATTACGTATTGTATCATCAATAACATCAGCAACACCATATTCTGGATCAAAATTAACACTTGCTACTTTTATCTCCCAAACATCTGCAATAGAATGAAAATCTATTTCAGCTGATTGAGATGTAATTTTTGCAATTTTAATTTGTACTGGAGGAGCACATTCTATCTCTTTTACAGAGAAATTATCAATAACTGAATAATATTGCTGATATGAAATACCCCAAGTATCTATATTTATACCTATGTAGTAAACACCATTCTCAGGAGCATTTATCCAACCTTTATATTCACGCCATTCACTATTAAGTTCAGCGGTAATCATCGTATCAATCAGTGTCGTGATGTTTGGTTCAGTACAATATGCAATAGAAGCATTCATACCAAAATCACAATCCTGACGCGCCCAAAATGATACCTCATAATTGCTATTAGCCTTAAGTTGGAACGGACGGAATAACCATGTATCAGTACTATTATAAGGGACTGCTGCTAACATTGCTCCTTCATAAGGTTTCAATGTTTCTTCCCCATTATCATTACGAGTTGAATTTGCTGTAAAGAATTGTTTATCCTCAAATCCATATATTTGTTGATAACATCCATACAATAATTCATCTGCAATATATCCTTCAAATCCATCAAAAAATGGATTATCAAAATCTACAACAATCGGAGCACATTGAGTTGCAAAACTATAAACAAATTCACTCCAAGGACCATATGTTCCATCATCACATTTACGACGAACATATAATTCATAATCAGTATTAGGTTGTAAACCTTGAACAATATAATTTTTATCATTCACATTTGATATAGTTCCTGTATTTGGATTGAAACCAGGAAGACCAACACTAACTTGCCACTCACCAATATTATTTTCTAATACTGTTACACGTGCAATTGTTGTTTTTATTGAATCAACAACAACATTGATATAAGAACATGATGTTTTCTCACGAATAACAACATTATCAATAAGAACATCCATTGTTCCTTGATGCTGACCTTCAAATATAATATATTGTTCACCAGATGTAGATATATTAAATTCATATTGATAAAAACCATCTACATCCACTTTTGGAGCAAATTGACTTCCTATATTAACATAACCAAGTTTTGTAGCACCTGTTACATTAGGATTAGAGTTCGCCCATATATTAAGACCCTCATTATCAACAGTAGGTGTGCTTTCATTAGCTTTAGATATACGATACATCCAGAAAGAAACAACATACTCTTTACCCGCTTCAAAATTAAATTTTGGAGAAACTAACGCAGAACGTATACCAGAACTTGATGTTTGTAATTTTGCCGAAGCTGCACCCGCCTTAATAAATTCAGGATTCCATATCTTATCATCATTACGCACCCAAGCCTCATCACCCCAATCTGTAACAAACAAATCATTAGGATTGCCATAAGCTTGACTTTGATGTTGACTCCAACAATGTGGAGGGAATTTATTACCATCAAATGTTTGAATATATGGGAAAGCATTTATAACATCACAATCTGTTTCAAATGTTTGAGTAAATGAAACTGCCTCTGTTACATCTCCAGAACCACAATCAGCTGCAATATTTATTTTTAACGAATATTGCGAACCTGCAATAAGATTTTCTATTTTTAACTCTGGAGTACCTTCAACGACAACACTATTAGAAATCTCATTTTGTCCTGTTATCAATGTATAAGATACATTCCACTTTGATTCATTCAAACCTTTACGCCAAGTAACTTTAAAATCATGATTAGTAATTTCAGAAATAGCGATTTCCGATACTTTACGACACAAAGGTGCTAATTTCACCTCTATATCATCAACATACATACTATATCCACCTTCACTAACCCCCTCCAAAATAATATAAACATTACCACTAATTGGTATATTATATTCATATTTGTAAAAACCTTCTGTTTGCTCTATTGGAAAGTTTGATATAACACTACTAACAAAACCTAATTTAGTAGCATTAACAGTATCTGGACGATTATTAACCCAAATATTAAGACCTTCATTTTTAGGTGTTTTATCAGAAACTGCGTTACGATATATCCAAAGCGACAGGTCATAATGATATGGAAGATCAACTTCTATAGGTTGAGCAACAAAAATTGCACGGTTACCAACTGTTGAAGTTTGCCATGTAGCAGAATAATTACCCCTGTATTTAGACCATAATTCTTCACTACCAATACGCCATGTTTGATCCCCTGGATCATAATGCATTGATGAATATTTTTTAGTTTGAAGAGTAAACCAACAATCTGGAGGGAAAATTCCACTTTCAAAATCTTCAAAAAATATTGTTTCATCCCTAACACCACAAGTTGTGTGAATATCAACAGTATTACTCCATGCAGAAGAATCAGCTTCACTACACCAAGCTCGAACAGAGATAGTATAAGATTTATTTTTTTCAAGACTGTCTATCACGCATGGATGCGCTGTTACAAAGTAAGTTTTTGTTAAAGCTTCTTCTTTGCTTGATGAAACTTTTTCTTTTACAAATACTTCATATTTTTGAGCTTGTACATAATCCTCCCAATCAATTTGTGTAAATGTTGAATCTGTAATAATCTCTCTCAATTTATTTACAGAAGGACATTTTGGCGCATTTTCAAAATATAAATTATCAACATACAAAGTAGAATTACTACCCCCATCTACTGATATAACAAAAGATAAATTTTTATCTGCAAAATCAAATATACTTGTATTATATGTTACTTTATACCATTTATTATCAAACAATACCTCTTCGTCTTTCCACAAAACAATAGCCTCAGCCAAATTAATTGGATCAGGAGTGAGATAAAGCGAATATTTTGTACCAACCGCACCATAAATATCCATAGATATCTGCATCTTATTTGCCTCTTTATTCAATTGACGAGTTATAAAATATGCAGATTTATCAGTAGAAGTTGATAACTTCAACGCAGACCCATCAGCATTTGTTCCTGTTTTTATAGCACCTTGCACAGAAGCACCTGTTTCAGACATAAAAGAACAATCAGGGAATGAAAATCCATCGAAATTAATATTATAAGTCATTCTTTGAGAATTACACAATGTAGTAAAATAAATTTTTGCTACTTCTGATTGACCTTGCGCCGTAGAACTACAATCTGTTGTCAAAGAGACTTCATAATTTACATTTGCCTTCAAACCTGTTATATCATAAAACATATCAGGCGCAATTATATCTTGTTTAGTTACAGTATTATCTTTTAGATTTTTAATTTCTAAATGATATGTTTCAGAATAAGCCCCAACATTATCCAACGACCACATAATTTGTGCTGTTTTTGACGAAAGCGCAGATAATACAAGATTTTTTGGTCGCGCACAAGCGGGTTTATTGGCAACTTTCACATTATCCAAGAAAAACCAAGACGACTCATTCGTAGATGTACCCCCACACTCTAATTTAAAATAGAGTTGAGCATACTTACCCGAATAAGCCGATAAATCATATTCTTCAAATTTCCAAGATGAAGAATTTAAATTATTAAAAAGAGTTATTGTTGTATTTTCAACAACAATAAAAACAGATAACTTACCAACTTTTGAAGATGTTGCCTTATGGACAAAAGACAATTGACAATCTACTGGCAACATAAATGTTGGTGTTTTCAAAACAGAATATGCTAAAGTAGATACATCTATTGCCTTACAAGCCATAGCAGCACCATCATAACCTGATGCATCATACGACCAAGCCGTAAGATTGACATTATCATAATCTGAATTATCCCAACCATTTGGAATTCCATAAGTTATTCCATTAAATGTTTCATTTAATTGGGCATTTAGATTAGCCGTTAAAGAGAATAAGGCTAATAAAACTAAAATGAATAATGATTTTGTTTTTAACATAATAGATATAGATTTTATTGTTATTTTTTATTTTACTTTACTGCACAATAAATCAATTTGCAAAGTAATAAAAAATTTTTGTATCTACAAAATTTAATTGCACTTTTTTCAAAAAAAATAGTGCTGATAATTAGGATATTGTCAGCACTATCAGTCCCTCAAAGCATAAAAATATTGAACTTATGAAAAATAGTAAATTTAGATGATAAAAAAGTATTCAAAAAATGACATTTGAAAATGGAGGCTTATACAACAATATTGAACCTATTCCTATCAATGAATTTATATCTTATTCAGTTTGAAATCAGCAAATTATAAAAATAAAAAAAGAGACAAACCGTAAAAAAATAACGATTTGTCTCTTTCGGTACCCGGAGCGGGACTTGAACCCGCACAGCCGCAATGGCCAAAGGATTTTAAGTCCTTCGTGTCTACCATTCCACCATCCGGGCGGTAAACAATATTAACCCTTATACAGAAAAATCGGGTATTTCCCGATTTTAAATCT
>JAFYMM010000045.1 GCA_017550055.1 Paludibacteraceae bacterium | reverse complement strand
TGATGTTATTGTATAGATATTATATTGTTTTGCATAGGTTATATAATTTGTAAAATTTTTATTTAATAGAGGTTCACCTTGAAAATAAAATATAGCATCAAGCATTGTAGTGCCTATTTCATTTATAATTTTACAATATTCGTTATAATCAAGGAAATTATTTTTACGATTAGTTAGATTATTTCCTACATCACATTGAGGACAATTAAGATTACAGCGTGATGATAATTCAAAAGACGCAAAAGATGGTTTACCATATATATAAACTTTCTTTTTTATGCGTGATAATAGGAAAGCTATTATGTTATAAAAAAAATTAAAAAATTTATAAATGTTAATTTTGCAAAAATATTTCATAAAAAAATACATTAAAATATTGAGTTAAATATTTTAATATCAACAATTTAATAAAAAATAGAGATATTATATAATTTTTGTTACAAATTTAGTAATAATATTTTAATTTTTATTTGTATATTTGCAAGGAATTATAAACTTGGGTATCTATGTACTTAAATATATTATAACAAGATAATAATCAATTACTTAATATTTTTTAATTATGAAAAAACAATCATTAATTTTGACTTTAGCACTTGTTGTGCTTACTTTCTTTGGTTGTAAACCTCCAAAAGAATTTATTGACAGTATTAAAGCCACTCCAAATCCAGCGGAGTATAAAGGTGGTAAAATTGAAGTAGTATTTGAAGGTAGTTTTCCTGATAAATACTTTGGTAAAAAAATGACAATGCAAGTTGTTCCTGTATTAACAACTGCTGATGGTAAAGTTTATAAAGCTGAACCAGTAAATTATCAAGGTGAAAAAATTAAAGATAACAATGATGTAATCAAATATAAAGTTGGTGGTAAATATACACAAACTGCTGTATGGGATTATGTAGAAGGTATGGAAACAGGTGTTATTACACTTGAAGCTTCAGGTAAATATGGTAAAAAAGAATATACACTTGATCCTATCAAAGTTATTGAAGGTGTTAATATTACTCCACTTTTGGTAACTGTAAAAGCTGGTACTGAAGATTTGAAACCTGCTATTACAGCTGATAAATTCCAACGTATTATTGAAGAGACTACAGATGCTCAAATCAAATTCTTGGTTAACCAATCAGATATTCGTGGTTCAGAAAAGAAAACAGAAGCTATTGTTAATTTGACAAAAGCTATTAAAGAAGCTAAAAAAGCTGAAAATAAAGAATTTAAATCAATTGAAATCAGTTCATATGCATCTCCAGAAGGTGAACTTGAATGGAATGAAAAACTTTCTAACCGTCGTGGTGAAGCTTCTTCAAAATATATCAACCGTGAGTTGAAAAAATTGAAAGCTTCTGTAAATATTGATTCTAAATTTACTGCTGAAGACTGGGATGGTTTCCAAAAATTAGTAGAAGCTTCTTCTATCGAAGATAAAGCTGTTATTCTTCGCGTTCTTTCTATGTACACTGACCCACAACAACGTGAACAAGAAATTAAAAATATTGCTGTAGCTTATAAAGCAATTGCTGAAGAAATTCTTCCAGAACTTCGTCGTTCAAAAATGACTTTGACAGTTAATGTAATTGGTAAATCAGATGAAGAAATCAGTGCTCTTGTAAAAGAAAATCCAGCACAACTTAATGTAGAAGAACTTCTTTATGCTGCTACATTGGTAGCTGATAATGCTGCTAAAGTTGAAATCTATACTAAAGCAACTGAAATCTATGCTAATGATTATCGTTCATTCAATAACCTTGGTATGGTTCTTTATGCACAAGGTAAAACTGAAGAAGCAGCTCGTTGCTTTGCTAAAGCATTAGAAATGGCTCCTAACTGTCCTAATGTAAACTATAACAATGGTCTTATCGCTCTTTCTAAAAATGATGTAGCTAAAGCTGAAGAATTCTTTGGTAAAGCAGGTGGTGTAGGTAAAGATCTTGATTATGCAAATGGTGCAATTGCTATTTTGAAAGGTAACTATAAAAAAGCTGCTGAGTTGTTTGGTGCTGCTGCAACTAATAATGCTGCTCTTGCAAATATCCTTAACAAAAACAATGGTGCTGCTCGCAAAGCATTAGAAAATGTTGCTAATCCAAATGCTATTACTGCTTATTTGAAAGCTATTGTTGCTGCTCGTACTAATAACGCAGCTGAATATGAAGCAAATATTGCTGAAGCTTCTAAATGTGCAAAACTTGCTGAACGTGCTAAAACAGACGTTGAATTTGTAAGTGTACGTAAATAATTTGAAAAACAAATTATATGAAAAAGGTTGACTCTTATTTGAGTCAACCTTTTTTTATTTCCAATGTGGATTATTTTTTTTGTAAAATAATATTGATATTAGTATTGTTACTATGTATAGAGGATAGAGTAGCGACATTAATGGAAAAATTATTGGATAATATTTTAGTATTCTATACTGTTTGTATTTAAAGAAATAGGGGAGCATTATTATATTTTGAATAACAAAAATTATTAGAAATATAGTAATTAGAGTGTATGGATTGAGGAATAGTAATGTTAACAATAATATATTGATAATTGCAACTAATAGAGCGACTAATATGGTTGTTATATCTTTGTAGTTTACTGATTTAGCAGCCCAACGGGTGCGTTGGATGATGAATTTTTTTAGTGAATTAGTACCTTTAGTTTTGATTATATAGTTGCTATCATATAGATAGTTAATTTTTGCTTTGTTTTTTTTGAGTGCATGCAACATAAACATATCGTCGCCTGATGCTATATTTTTGTTGATTTTATTGATATATTGAAGATATATATTACGTTTTATAATCAAATTTGCACCATTGCACATAATAGGATTATTGAGTAGTGCTGTATAGGCTGTAATTGCTTGAAGTGAAGAAAATTCTATTTTTTCGATTATATTGAAAATACCTTTTTCATCTGTAATATCTACAGCACCAAGTAGCATGTCGCTATTATTTTTATTAAGATATTGTATTGCTAATTTACAATGATTATTATTTAAATAACAATCGGCATCGGTAAATAATAAATATTCAGATGTTGCTATTTTAACTGCTTCTATTAGTGCTGATTTTTTACCTTTTCCACTATTTTTAATTACTTTTATATAGTTATATTTTTTTGAGTAATTTATTAAAAAATTGTAGGTTTCATCGGTAGAATTGTCATCAACAAATATGACTTCGTCTGGCTTGAATGTTTGATTTTCTATTGATTCAAGCAAGTTAGGAAGATTGTTTATTTCATTGCGACAAGCGATTAGAATTGAAAGTTGAGAATTGAAAGTTGAGAATTGCATGATATATGTTATGTTTCTTATAGAAGCTATAATAGGTTATAGAAGCTACAAATGAAAGGCAAAGATAATATATTTTTTTTATATGAGATTGTTATATGCTAATTTTTTAGTAAATTTGCATTGTTATGTTGACTCTTGATACTCCTATAGAATACGTGTTGGGTGTTGGTCCAAAACGGGCTGAGACTTTGACGGCTGAACTTGGCATTCGTTGTGTCGAGGATTTGGTTACGCATTATCCTTATAAATACATAGATAGGAGTAAATTTTATACAGTTAGGGAGTGTACTGAAGATTTGGCATACGTGCAGTTGAAGGGTAGGATATTGCAATTTGAGATGAGAGGAGAAGGTCGTACGAGAAGATTGACTGCTACTTTTTCCGATGGAACGGGATTTATAGAGTTAGTTTGGTTTAAGGGTTGGAAATATGTAGAGGAGAAATTGCGTGTAAATATTGACTATATTATTTTTGGTAAGCCATCGAAATTTGGTGAGAGATTGAATATTGCTCATCCAGAAATAGAGGAATATAGCGAAAAGAATTTAGAAAAAAACAGTGGGCTTCAAGGTCATTATAATACATCGGAAAAAATGAAGACCAGATTCCTTAATTCAGCTGGGATACGTAAGTTGATGTACACTGTTTTTAGTGATAGAGAATTTTATATACCTGAGAATTTACCCGATGAAATCGTTAAAAATTTTGGTTTAATGTCGCGTAGTGATGCTATGCGTCAGGCACATTTTCCACAAAATTTTGACTTATTGCGTCGTGCGCAAACTCGTTTGAAATTTGAGGAGTTGTTTTATATTCAACTTTCTATTATGCGACAAAGTAAGTTGCGTGAAATGAAGTATCAGGGGTTTGTGTTTGATAAAATAGGGGAGTATTTTAATCGATTTTATCGTGAATGTTTGCCATTTGAATTGACTGATGCGCAGAAACGAGTGATACGCGAGATACGCACTGATATGAATACTGGTAAGCAGATGAATAGGTTGTTGCAGGGTGATGTGGGTAGTGGAAAGACTATGGTGGCATTGATGACTTCGTTGATTGCGTTAGATAATGGCTATCAAGCATGTATAATGGCACCAACAGAGATATTGGCAACACAGCATTATCAGAGTATATCAGAGCAGGTGAAGTCGTTGGGTGTTAGTGTTAGGTTGTTGACAGGTAGTACGCGTAAGAAAGAGCGTGAAGAGATAGATGAGGGGTTGCGTGATGGTACGTTGCAGATAGTGATTGGCACGCATGCATTGATTGAAGATAGTGTGCAATTCAAAAATCTTGGTTATGTGGTTATAGATGAGCAACATAGATTTGGAGTAGCGCAGAGGGCTAAGTTGTGGACAAAGAATATACGTCCGCCTCATGTGTTGGTTATGACTGCTACGCCTATACCACGCACGTTGGCAATGACTATATATGGAGATTTGGAGGTTAGTGTTATAGACCAATTGCCTCCTGGAAGAAAACCTATTGCTACGTATCATTATTTTGACAATAAGCGTGCGGCGTTGAATGGATTTTTGGCGCGTGAGATAGAGAAAGGGCGACAGGTGTATGTTGTGTATCCTTTAATTCAAGAGAGTGAGAAGTTGGATTTAAAGGATTTGGAGCAGGGGTATCAGGCAATGGTGGAGACTTTTCCTAAATATGATATAGTAATGGTGCATGGGAAGATGAAACCTGCGTATAAGGATGCTGCTATGCAGAGATTTGCGTCGGGTGAGGCGCAGATAATGGTGGCTACTACGGTGATTGAGGTGGGTGTGAATGTGCCTAATGCGAGTGTTATGGTGATAGAGAGTGCTGAGAGGTTTGGTCTTAGTCAGTTGCATCAGTTGCGTGGGCGTGTGGGTCGTGGTGCAGACCAGAGTTATTGTATTTTGATGTCGAAATACGAATTGGCTAATGATACGCGTAAGCGATTGCAGATAATGTGCGATTCTACCGATGGTTTTGTGATAGCAGAAGCAGATTTAAATCTTCGTGGGCCAGGTGATATTGATGGGGTGCAACAGAGTGGATTGCCGTTTGATTTGAAGATAGCTAATTTGGCTACTGATGGGCGATTGTTGCAGACGGCTCGTTCGGTTGCTAAGGAGTTGTTGGAGCGTGACCCTGAGTTGAGTTTGCCAGAGCATAGTGTGTTGTTGAGGCAGTTGCAACGATTGCAGAAGGGAAATATTAATTGGGGATCTATTTCTTAGAGATTATAAATAACGTGAGTTCGATATAATTTTATTTCTCACAGAATGCCCGGAACACACGGGAAATTTTGTTTATCTTTTGTTTATTTCCCACAGATAACACAGATTTTATTGATTTTTGCCATCCGGATTTAATAATTCGCTCTTTGACTACGTCAAAATCGCTCTACGGATGACACAGATGCCATGCGGCGTTT
>JAFYMM010000340.1 GCA_017550055.1 Paludibacteraceae bacterium | reverse complement strand
TGTTATCAGCAGATAGCTAAGTATGGAACAATGACTGTAATCGATGGTATATCTTTGCTGATTGATGCTTTTAGCAATCTTGCTAAAAGATAGAAGTTAGGATTTTGGATTGGGGTTGAGTGAAATTTTAGTGTGGTTAAATCAATTGCTTGAATTTGTTATTGCAAATCGAAATATTTTTTGTAACTTTGCACTTCGTTTGAAAATGGGGTGCATTTTTTGTATCTTGTTTTTGAGCGGAATTTTGTGGGAGGTCCTTTTTGTAGATTTCGCCGCTTGTATGGTGGGGTCGGGGACAGCCTTTAATTAATGAGGAATGAGGAGTTAGGAGTGAGGAATTGCATACCCCTCTGCCTGTTGGGCATCTCCCCTAACTTAGGGGAGAAGTATGTTAGGAATTGCTTTGTAATGCTTCGTTTCTTGTTTATTACAACACATTAAATTTTTTATGATTAAAGTTACATTTCCTGACGGTTCAGTACGTGAGTACGCCGCTGGTAGCACTGCTTTTCAAATCGCTGAGTCGATTTCGCCTCGTTTGGCCAACGATATTTTGGCTGCGAGCGTAAATGGTGAAATTATTGAAATCAATCGTCCTATCACGGAAGATTGTAGCATTAAATTGCACAAATGGGATGATGCTGAGGCTAAACATGCTTTCTGGCATACGTCGGCTCACTTGATGGCTGAAGCTTTGCAAGAGTTGTATCCAGGTATTCAATTTGGTATTGGTCCTGCTATTGAAAGCGGATTCTACTATGATGTGATGCCTGCCGCTGGCACCGTTATTAAAGAATCAGACCTTGCTGCCATCGAAAAGAAAATGGCAGAACTTGTGGCTAAAAAAGAGCCTATCGTGCGTCAAGACATCTCGAAAGCTGATGCCTTGAAAATGTTTGAAGAACGTGGCGAAACGTTCAAATGTGAGTTGATTAACGACCTCGAAGATGGTACTATCACTCTCTATACTCAAGGTGCGTTTACTGACCTTTGTCGTGGTCCGCACTTGGTGAATACGGCTGAAATCAAAGCTGTGAAGTTGTTGAGCGTTGCTGGTGCTTATTGGCGTGGCGACGAAAAACGTCCTCAAATGACACGTATCTATGGTATTTCGTTCCCTAAAAAGAAGATGTTGGATGAATACCTTGTGTTGATGGAAGAGGCTAAGAAACGCGACCACCGCAAGATTGGTAAAGAATTGGAGTTGTTCGCATTCTCTGAGGCAGTTGGTAAAGGTTTGCCTTTGTGGTTGCCAAAAGGTACTGCTTTGCGTTTGCGTTTGGAGGATTTCTTGAAACGTATTCAAAAACGCTTCGGTTATCAACAAGTGATGACTCCACACATTGGTCAAAAAGAGTTGTGGGTGACATCGGGTCACTATGCTAAATATGGTAAAGACTCGTTCCAACCAATCCATACTCCAGAAGAGGGCGAAGAGTACTTGTTGAAACCTATGAACTGTCCTCACCACTGTGAGATATATAAGGTGACACCTCACTCGTACAAAGACCTTCCATTGCGTTATGCAGAATTCGGTACTGTATATCGCTATGAGCAAAGTGGTGAGTTGCATGGTTTGACACGTGTGCGCTCGTTTACTCAAGACGATGCTCACATCTTCTGCCGTCCTGACCAATTGAAAGAGGAGTTCATGAAAGTGATGGATATTATTTTTATCATCTTCAAAGCGTTGAACTTTGAAAACTTTGAGGCTCAAATCTCGCTTCGCGACCCTAATAACAAAGAGAAATATATCGGTTCGGACGAAGTGTGGGAAAAAGCAGAAACTGCTATCATCGAGGCTTGCGAATACAAAGGTTTGAAAGCTAAAGTAGAGCTTGGTGAAGCAGCATTCTATGGTCCTAAACTCGACTTCATGGTGAAAGA
>JAFYMM010000339.1 GCA_017550055.1 Paludibacteraceae bacterium | reverse complement strand
GGCACAGTCAGTTATATGCCAGCCGTTTCTGGTTGCTGCCTCGCCTCACATGTCATCCGCCAACTAACCCAACGGTAATGCTCACTCCAAAAAAATGCACGTGAATGCCGGATGGCAAACGAGCATTGCGTAAAAAGCGTCAAGAAAAATTGATATAAATCCGTAAACGACGATTTTTGACGAGGTTATACGTGACAATAACGAGGCTTCGAAACTATGCGTTGCACTATAACATTGAAGAAGTAGGTAGATAGCCCGAGTTTAAAGCGGAGTAGGATTTATATTGATTTTTTAGCTTTTTAAGCACAGCACAAGACTTTTGGTTAATTTTTGCGATAAGCAAAAGCAGAGTTAAGCTTGCTTAAACTATGCTGAGCGAAGCAAAAATCATGGAGTAATTTTGGGCAATGACAAAAGTAACAAAGATAAAGATTATGATAAAAATCACAAACATACACAAATCCTATGATTCTCTCGAAGTGCTTAAAGGAGTTGACCTTCACATTGCACCTCGTGAGATAGTTAGTATTATGGGACCAAGTGGAGCAGGCAAAACTACACTATTGCAAATTGTAGGAACTCTCGACCGACCTAACTCAGGCGAGGTAATACTCAATGGCACTGATGTCCTTAAACTAAAAGAGCGCGAGCTATCGGCTTTCCGCAATAAGCACATTGGCTTTGTATTTCAGTTTCATCAACTTTTGCCCGAATTCACCGCAGAAGAGAATGTTATGATGCCTGCTTTGATTGCTGGAATATCTATGTCTGAGGCGCGAAAAGAGGCTCGTCGCCTATTGGAATATCTTGGGCTTGCCGAGCGTTTCAATCACAAACCATCTGAGCTCTCTGGAGGTGAAAAACAGCGTGTAGCAGTTGCTCGTGCGCTTATCAACAAACCCGAAATTATTCTTGCCGATGAGCCTTCTGGTAGTCTCGATTCACAGAATAGAACAGAATTACATCGTCTCTTTTTCGACCTTCGCGACACCTTTGGACAAACAATTCTTATTGTTACTCACGACGAAGAACTCGCCTCTATCTCCGACCGCGTCATCCGCATGACCGACGGTTTAGTTAAAGAGTGATTATTTATTGTTTGAATATTAAGCATTTAAAGTTTATCTTAAATAACAATTAAAAACATACGTTAACGCCGGATGGTAAATGAGCATTGCGTAAAAAGCGTATAGAAAAATTGAGATAAATCCGTAAATGGAGCTTTTTGACGAGGTTATACGTGACAATAACGAGGCTTCGAAACTATGCGTTGCACTATAACATTGAAGGAGTAGGTAGATAGCCCGAGTTTAAAGCGGAGTAGGATTTATATTAATTTTTTAGCTTTTTAGGCACAGCTCTAGCGTTTTGGTTACTTTTGCGCAATGACAAAAGTAACAAAGAAACTTTTTGGTCACAAAAGTAACAAATAAAAAACAAAAAACACAATATTAAATCTAAAAATATGAATTATTTTGATGACATTCGTCCTTGGAACAACGATGAAATCGGCGAAAAATTGCACTCTTTGATGCAAGATGCCTCTTTCATGCACCTTATGAAAACCTATTTCCCTATGGTCGATTTAACTCAAATCGCTCAGTCTGGCAAAGGCTTTTCTAACCTTGTTGAATTCCAAGCAGTGGTGATACGTCCTGTTTTGGAAGCTATCATCTCTAAAGCTGCAACTTCATTGACAGTTTCGGGAGAAGAACATGTCGCTAAAGTTTCTTCGCTCTTTTTGAGCAACCACCGCGATATTGTTATGGACCCAGCTCTTTTGTCGCTTGCTTTGATGCGTACTACGGGTTCTACTTGCGAAATTGCTATTGGCGACAATCTTCTTGCTGCCGATTGGATTAGCACTTTGGTTCGATTAAATCGCTGTTTTATCGTTAAGCGTGGGCTTACTCCTCGCGATATGGCTAAGTCGTTTATGCAACTTAGCAGTTATATTCGATATGCTATTACAGAGAAGAATGTATCTGCTTGGATTGCTCAACGTGAAGGTCGTGCTAAGGACTCTAACGACCGCACACAAGAGAGTCTTATCAAGATGTTGGCTTTGTCAGGAAAAGCCGATTTCATCGAGAATTTAAAGGCTCTTAATGTATGTCCATTGGCTATTTCTTATGAGTTCGACCCTTGTGATTATCTCAAGGCTGCCGAGTTCCAACTTAAGCGCGATAATGAAGATTACAAAAAGTCTAAAGCCGATGATGTGCTAAATATGCAAGTTGGCATTATGGGTTGGAAAGGTCGTGTGCATTATGCTTTCACTGAGTCTATCAATCCAAAACTCGATGAAATCGCGCAAAGTGGAATGAATAAGAAGGATCAAGCTGCTGCTGTATGTGCTCTTTGCGACCGTCAAATCCACTCTGCTTATCAACTTTATCCTATCAATCGTTGGGCTTACGAGCAGCTTACTGGCGATGCTCAATATGCTAATATTGATACTGCCGAAGAACGCACAATGGCAGAAAAATATCTTTGCGGTCAACTTGCTAAAATCGATATTCCTAATCGTGATGAAGAATACCTTTGGCAAAAACTTCTTGAGATGTATGCCAACCCATTCATCAATGCACAACAAGCAAAACAAAACAATTAATCATTAATAACTATTCACTAATCAATTAAAAATTATGTTTAAAGGACAACCAAAAGGACTTTATGCTTTGGCGTTGGCTAACACAGGCGAACGCTTTGGTTACTACACCATGCTTGCTATTTTTACTCTCTTCTTGCAAGCAAAATTTGGCTTCTCTGCTGTTGCCACTTCTAACATTTTTGCCGGCTTCTTGGCTTTGGTCTATTTCTTGCCATTGCTTGGTGGTATTTTAGCTGACAAATTCGGTTATGGCAAAATGGTCGTTACTGGTATCATTGTTATGTTTGCGGGTTATGTGGCTCTTGCTATTCCTGCTTCTAATGGTATCGACGGTAAAATTGCAATGTTTGGCGCTCTATTTTTGATTGCCCTCGGTACTGGTCTTTTCAAAGGTAACCTTCAAGTTATGGTAGGTAACCTCTATGATGCTCCTGAGTATCAATCAAAACGCGATGCTGCTTTCTCTCTTTTCTACATGGCAATCAACATTGGTTCTATGTTTGCACCTACTGCTGCTACTAAAATCACTGAGTATTTTATGGCTAAGGCTCAACTTTCTTACGATGGTGCAATTCCTGAACTCTGCCACAAATATCTTGCTGGCGATATGACTGTTGCTGATCGTCTCACTGAACTTGCTTCTCAACAAGCTGCTTTCACTGGCGACCTTACTGCTTTTGCCAACACTTATATCACTGAACTCTATGGAGCTTACCACTGGGGTTTTGCTGTAGCTTGTGTCTCTCTTGTTCTTTCAATGGGTATCTATCTTGGCTTCCGCCCTTGGTTTAAACATGCCGATGTTAATGCTAAACAAGCAGCTGCCGCTGGCAACCAAACTGCTGTTCAAGAACTCACTCCTGCTCAAACTAAAGCGCGTATCACTGCTCTTATGCTTGTGTTTGCTGTGGTTATCTTCTTCTGGATGGCGTTCCACCAAAATGGTTTGACTCTTACTTTCTTTGCACGCGACTATACTGAATCTTTCGCTGAAGGCTTCTCTCGTATTGGTTTCAATATTTGGAATCTCGTGCTTATCGTAGTTGCTGTTTATGGTTTGTTTGCTATTTTCCAATCAGAAAAAGCTAAAGGTAAAGTTATAGCTGCTGTAATCACTGTTGCTGCTATTGCTGGTGTTGTTTATCAATATTTGGCTCTTGGCGATGCTAATGTAGCTGTTCTTCCTCAAACTTTCCAACAATTCAACCCATTCTTTGTTGTGGCCCTCACTCCAGTTTCTATGGCTGTGTTTGGTGCTTTGGCTAAAGCTGGCAAAGAACCTTCTGCTCCTCGCAAAATCGGTATCGGTATGTTCATTGCTGCTCTTGGTTTCGTTATCATGGCTGTAGGTTCTCTTGGTTTGCCTACTCCTGATGCTTTGGCTGCTGGTGCAACTGTTGCAAAAACTTCTCCAAATCTTTTGATTTCAACTTATTTGGTGTTGACTTTTGCTGAATTGTTCCTCTCTCCAATGGGTATCTCTTTCGTTTCTAAGGTTGCGCCTCCAAAACTCAAAGGTGCTATGATGGGTTGCTGGTTTGCTGCAACTGCTATTGGTAACTACCTCGTGTCTGTTATCGGTATGCTTTGGGGCGGTCTTCCTTTGTGGGCTTTGTGGACTATCCTCGTTGCTCTCTGCCTCATCTCGGCAATCTTCATCTTCTCTATGATGAAACGCCTCGAAAACGCAACAAAATAATAATTTAATTATTTGATTTAGGTGGCAAGTTCAAATTTGAATTTGCCACTTTTTTGTTTTGCAGGGTATGTTGATTAGTCGGTTTGGGTTGTCCAATTAGGCAATGGGATGGTATGAATTGATGTTTTTTATGGAGAGTGAGAGGTATTTATTGTAGAATTTTAAAAAAAAGAGAGGTTTTTTAATTTTTTTTGATAAAAATTTTGTTAGCCTAATTTTTTTTTGTATCTTTGCCCTCCCAATGGCATATTTAAATTATGGATGATGTTTTTTTATATGGGATAGATGATATGTTAGCAAAAGTTAACAAGGGGAAGAATGTGCCAAATTTTAGTTTAAATACTCATGACATGTGATATATAAGAGTAACTGATGCTTTGTGTGTCAGTTGCTCTTTTTGTTTTGAAAACCATAAAAAAACTAAATAAATTTGTTTAACTTAAATCTAAAGCTATGAAAAGAAAATTACAAAAAATGATTGCTTTATTAGCAATTTTATTTGTTCCGTTCTTTCTTTCAGCTCAGGAATACGGTAGTATTCTTAATGAAAGTTTTGAAGAAGGTATACCTTCGACTTGGACTCAAGAGAACGTTTCAGGAAACGTTAATTGGGTAGTGGAAACAGGCGGAAATTATCCTAAAGGAGCCTACTTTGGTGAAAAAAGATTAATTTTCTGTAGTAATGCGACAGTATCTACTAATGCTGTTACTCGTTTAGTTACACCAGTTTTAGATGGTTTTTCTTCTTTGAGAGACCCTATCTTGGTGTTTGCGCATGCTCAGGATAAATGGACTAACGATTTTGATACTTTGAAGGTATTATATCGTTCTGCGGGTATGAAAGATTGGGCTTTGCTTAAAGTTTATGACCGCTATATTGCAAGATGGCAAGTTGATACTATATCTCTTACTTTTGTTGCTGGAGCTAAAGATTTTCAAATTGCTTTTCAAGCTTCTGATAATCTTGGACGTGGTGTGGTTTTGGATAATGTTGAGGTTCGTTCTGCTCCAAGTTGTTTTGTTCCAGAGGATATTGCTGTTAAAAACATAACTAATAATTCTGCTGAAATTACTTGGTTTGGTGCATGGGATGCTGAATCTTTTGCTATTAAAGTTTCTACGAG